>CAIRDL010000491.1 GCA_903877345.1 uncultured Oscillochloris sp.
CAGCAGCAGCACCGCGTCGGGCACCGCCACAGCCACCTCGGCAAAGGCCGTGATCAGCAGGTCCACCGGGGGGTTTTGGAGCGCCAAGGTGCCCGCGTAGGCGACGATGCGCCGCCCCGTAAGGCCCAGGCTGGCCCGCAGTGCCGCGCTCATCGCCGCCGGTGGTGGCGCGAAGTGGGCCAACGCGACACCGTTGGGCACGACGACGACACGGCGCGCACCGGCCTGCGTCACCTCGGCGGCCAAGTGGGTCGTGTTGACCGTCACGCCAGCAGCCAGGCGGGGCAGTAGCGCCTGCCAGAAAGCGAAGACGGCCCGTTGCCAGCCCGCCGTCAGCCGATTGCCGCGCACTTCGTCGTCGTCGCAATCCACATAGAAGGGCTGTCGCCGCAACAGCCGTACCGCCACCAGCGCGGCCAACCCGTTCACAGGTTGGGGTTTGCCCAAGTGGTACATGTCGGCAGGCGAACAGAGCACGCCCCAAATCATGCCCAGCGTTGCCGTGACCAGCACGCGCACCAACGCCAAAGGGCCGAAGCGTTCCGGCAGGCTGCCCTGCTTGCGGGCGTGCATCTGGCCCACATACCAGACCTCGACGCCCTCCTGCACAAAACGCCGCTGCGGACAATGCGCCAAATCAGGGTGCAAGGCCAACAGGCGCACCCGCTGGCCCTGCTCCACCAGACTCCGGGCGATCTGAAAGTAGCGCCGACCTGATGGGCGTTCAAGCCCCATCGGCAGCAAAAAGGTAATCCGCACGCTACCCCTTTACCCCAAACTCGCGGGCCAATTGCTCGAGCGTGCCCACCATTTGGTGCCACGAGAACGCCTGGGTGGCACCGGCCCGACGCACATTGGCGGTCATCGGCCCAGCCAACCCCTCGGCGAAGTAGCGCACGACAGCGGCGGCCAGCGCTTGTTCGTCTTGGGGCGGCACAATCAGCCCATTCACGCCATCTTCGACGATTTCGTACAACCCGCCGACGCGGGTGGTGATCACCGGCTTGCCAAAGCCGAAGGCGAGTTGCGCTACGCCGCTTTGGGTCGCTGAGACGTAGGGCAGCACCACCACATCGGCGGCGTCGAAATAGGGCCGCAGTTCCTCATTGGGTACATAGCGGTTGATGATCGTCATCACGTCACTCACGCCAAATTCCGTCGCATAATGCTCGTAGAACTCCGGCGCTGTCCAGAATTCGCCTACAACTAACAGGTGAACATCCATCTGTTCGCGGATCAGGCGTAAGGCTTGAATAAGATACTCAAGCCCCTTGTAAGGGCGCACAAAGCCAAAGAAGAGCAACAGCGGCGTCTCGGCAGCGAGGCCCAGGTCGCGACGCACGTGCGCGGGGCTGGTGCTGCTCTGGTCGGCGAGGTCGGCGTAGGTTGGGTGGTGCGCCTTTACCACATGGGCTTGCGGCAGCAGCGCCAACAGCCGGTAGCGGTCTTGCTCACTATGGACAATCAGGGCGTCGCCGTGGCGCAGCACCGTCAGGGCGAAGCGCCGGTCAAGCACGCCGCCCCCTTCGTGCGGCACGACATTGTGGCAGATGAAAACCAGTTTGATTGGCGTGTTGCGCTTGATCAGATAGGCAATCGTCGTGAGGCAGGGCGTCCAGTAAGGCACCCACCATTGGAGCAGCAGCACGTCAGGGTGTTCGGCCCGCACACGCCGATAGAGCTGCCACCATGTCAGGGGGTTACTCGGATCGAGAATGTACTCGCAATCCACCCGCAGGGGCGTTGCGCTAGGGTCGCGGTCGCTCTTGCCAGGGAAGAGCCAACGGGGA
>CAIRDL010000492.1 GCA_903877345.1 uncultured Oscillochloris sp.
CCTCAAGAAGCACTTCCCCATCAAGGGTGGCCTGTTGGGGCGCACCGTCGCGACGGTCAAGGCGGTGGACGGCGTGAGTTTCTTCGTGCGGCGCGGCGAAACCCTGGGCTTGGTGGGCGAGTCGGGCTGCGGCAAGACGACAACGGGCCGCACGGTGCTGCGGCTTGAGCAGGCCACCGCCGGTGAGGTGCTGTTCGATGGCAAGGATGTGCTCAAGGCGAGTGGCAGCCAAATCAAGGCGCTGCGCCGCGACATGCAAATCGTCTTCCAAGACCCCTACGCCTCCCTCGACCCGCGCCTCACCGTGGGGACGAGCATTGCCGAGGGGTTGGTCATTCACCGTATCGGCACCACCGCCGAGCGCCGTGAGCGTGTGCGCGAGGTGTTGGCGCGGGTGGGGTTGCACGCCAGCCAGATGAACCGTTTTCCCCACGAGTTCTCCGGTGGGCAGCGCCAGCGCATCGGCATCGCCCGCGCCCTGATTATGGAGCCTCGGCTGATTGTTTGTGATGAGCCGGTCAGCGCGCTCGATGTCTCAATCCAGTCGCAGGTGCTCAATCTGCTCAAAAATCTCCAGCGTGAGTTTGGGCTGACGTATCTCTTCATTGCCCACAATTTGGCGGTGGTTGAGCATATCAGTGACCGCGTTGGGGTGATGTATTTGGGGAAATTGGTCGAACTGGCAGCGCGTGACGACCTTTTCCGCGAACCCCTGCACCCGTACACCAAGGCGCTGATTTCGGCGATTCCCAACCCCGACCCAACGCACCGCCGTGAGCGCATCATGCTTCAGGGTGATGTGCCGAGCCCAATCAATCCGCCCGTCGGCTGCCGTTTTCACCCGCGCTGTTGGCTCGCCAAACCCATTTGTAGCGAACAGGAACCCGCGTTTGAGGCCAAGCAGTCCGGCCATTGGGCGGCTTGCCATTTTGCTGGAGAATTTTAATGGCGGATCTGCTGACGCTTGTTCACGCCGGGCCTGTCGCCACCTTGACCCTGAACCGGCCTGCGTTGCACAACGCCTTCAACGCCGAGTTGATTGCGGAACTGCACGCCGCTTGTGAGGAAATCGCCCGCGACGCCACGTTGCGCGTGTTGGTGCTACAAGGCGCTGGCCCCTCGTTCTGCGCCGGGGCTGACCTGAACTGGATGCGGGCGAGCCTGGCGTACACGCGGGAAGAGAACCTGGCGGACGCGGGGCGGCTCGACGCTATGCTCACCGCGCTGAACACGCTGCCGGTTGCCGTTGTGGGGCGCATCCACGGCGCGACGATGGGCGGCGGCGTGGGTCTAGCGGCCTGTTGCGACCTCGTCATTGCTGCTGAAGGGGCGACGTTCGGTTTCAGTGAGACGCGCCTGGGGTTGCTGCCCGCCGTCATTGCGCGTCCCGTCGTGCGGAAGATTGGCCCTGGACATGCGCGGGCGCTCTTCGTGAGTGCGCGGCGGTTCAACGCCCACCAAGCGCTCGCCATTGGCCTGGTTCACGAGGTGGTGCCAGCTCCCCAACTCGACACCGCTGTGGCCCGTGGAGTTGCCGACCTGCTGTGCTGCGGTCCTCAAGCCATCACCGCCGCAAAAGCGCTGATCGAAGCCACGATGACGCTGCCAACCGAAGAAGCCCGCGCTTATGCGATTGCGGCCATCGCCACTGCGCGCACCGGCACCGAGGGGCAGGAGGGGTTGCGGGCTTTTCTTGAGAAACGGGCAGCGACGTGGGCGGAATAGGCTACTTTGGCAGTACCGCAAAAGGCACGCTGTGAGGCGTCTTGTCATTCTGAGTACCAAATGGCCCGTCGGCCAGTGGCATCGGGAGAAACGTCATTCCCTGTCACCCTGAGCGAAGCGAAGGGTCTCGGCATCGATCCGCACGACCACCGGGACGCTTCGCTGGCGCTCAGCGTGACAAGCACGATGTTTCTCAGGAGCGAAGCGAAGCATCCCGACCGGGACCCTTCGCTTCGCTCAGGGTGACAGTGTTCCTTCTGCTCTACTGCCTACTTGGTGTTCACTGCGGCCAACACCTTTTGCCATGCGGCATCAACTTGGGCGCGAGTCTCGGCCTGCGTGCCGTCATTCGTAAGCACCACGGTTGCGTAGGGCAAGCGGGAAGCCTGTGGCTCCTGAGCGGCGAGGCGTTGTTGGGCCTCTTCCTCGCTCATACCCCGCGTGGTTCTGAGGCGCTCAAGCTGAAGGGCATCGCTGCACGTCACGACCCAGACTTGCGCGCATTCTTTCACCCAACCGCCCTCAATCAGCTTAATCGCGTCAATCACCACCACCGGGCGGTTCAGCGTACCCAAGCGCGTGCCGTAGCCGCCACTGCGCCCAATCTCCTCAATAAAGCTCAAGATGGCGGCGCGCACCGCCGGGTGGATCAGTTGCTCGAGCTGTTCGAGTTTCGCTTGGTCGCTGAAGACAAGCGTGCCTAATCTGCGCCGGTCGAGAGCACCTGTCGGACTGAGTACGCCGCGTCCGAAGGTCGCCACGATCTGTTGAAAAACGGGGGTGCCCGGTTGTTGCAGCCGATGGGTTACCCGGTCAGCGTCAATGATGCGCGCACCTAACGCGGCGAGCATCGCTAACACGGTACTCTTGCCGCAGGCAATCCCGCCAGTCAGTCCAATGACATAAGGTTGCGTTGCTTTGGCCACCGTATCGGGCATAGCTAAGGCTCCTTCGCACACAGGGGGTAGGTTCTTATTGTAACAGACGCCCTTAGATTTTAGATTTTGGCATGTTTCAAGCGGGCTTTACAGTCTAGCGATCTGACGCAAAGCCGCAAAGGCGCAAAGCCGCAAGGAATATGGAGTGTGGTTGCAGGTTGCAACTGTCAAGCTGCAACCGCCGACTCTGAACCATGCCTTAGACAAGGTTCGCAGGTTCTTGACAGTTCAGGCGCATGCAGTGCGTCCTATTGCGGCAAATCTGCAATCTGCAATCTAAAATCTAAAATCTCGTCCCCCAACCCCTACTTGTGGTAGGATAGGGTCTCCACGGACGAACTGAAGCCGGTTTTCACTGAGACAATAAGCGTATGCAGGCCAAGATCGGGCAAGGCCAGCGATACGGAGGAGGTTTGCGATGCGAGGGAGTCGCGTTCGTGAGCGTCAGGTGAGCGAGGAGACGAAGAAGCGCGCCGAGGCCGAGGTTCGGCAGCAGCGACGGGCGTTCCTCCAAGCGGTGGAAGAGATCACAACGGGGTTGGGCGAAACCGAGCCACGCTCAAAGGCCACGATTGAACGCACGGTCACGATCTTGGGCATCGCAGAAGCCCGCGCGGTCAAGAGCGAGGTAGATGCGATTGAGGCGGCTGGCGGGATGCCGACCGTTGATGGTAGTCGGCGGCGCACGCCTGGTGGCATCTATCTGTTCCTGATTAAACAGCGCCTAAACGAGGCCGGAAGGAAGGATTTGATCAAGCAGATCGTGGGCTGAGGCCATCTATGGCGTATCCCCACCCGCGTGGGGGGTATCCCCATCCACATGGGGCGTATCCCCACC
>CAIRDL010000493.1 GCA_903877345.1 uncultured Oscillochloris sp.
GTAGGTTCGTGGAACCAGTTACTCGACGGGTGCCTCGATGATGAGCTCCTCAACGGTCTCGACGGTCTCATCGGCCTTCGGCGTTTCGGTCATACGGCGAAGCGAAAGGCCCATGCGCTGGCGCTGCCGGTCGAGGCTAATCACCTTGGCGGTGACAATCTGACCGGGCTGGAGGACATCGCGGGGCTGCGTCTGGGGGTCAACATCCAGCTCGCTGGCATGGATCAGCCCCTCGACCGCATCTTCAACCTGGACAAACGCCCCGAACGGGGTCACGTTCGTGACAGGGCCGCTCACCAATTGGCCGAGCGTGTAGCGCTGGTCAATGGTCTCCCACGGATTGGCCTGCAACTGCCGGATCGAGAGGCCGATCCGCTCGCGTTCGCGGTCAATCTCAACCACGACCACCTTGACTTCTTGGCCGGGCTGAAGCACTTCGCGGGGGTGATTGACGCGCTGCCAGCTCAACTCAGAGATGTGGGCGAGCCCATCGGCCCCGCCGAGGTCAATGAAAGCCCCGAAGTTGGTAAGCTGGTTGACCCGCCCGGAAAGGATGTCGCCGGGCTGCAACTCGGTGAGCAAACGCTGCTTCTGAGCCTTGCGCCACTCCTGAGTAGCACTGCGCTCACTGAGCACCAAGCGATTGCGCTCACGATCCACCTCAATCACCTTGAGCGGAATCTCCTGATTGACCATTTTCTGAAGCGCTTGCTGGCGTTCTTCGGCGGCGGTGCGCCCGTGGAGTTGGGCGACCTGCGAGGCCGGGACGAAGCCACGGATGCGGTTGAACTGCACCAGCAACCCGCCCTTGTTAAAGCCAATCACCTTACAGCGCGTGATCCCGCCGTCCTTAAACAGCAGTTCGGCGTATTCCCAATCCTTGGCCACTTGGACCATCGTCAGCGAAAGGATCAGATCGCCGTCACGGTTCTCGGGCTCTTGGACGTAGACTTGGATCGTCTCGCCGACCTTGAGCGCACTGAGGAACTCATCGCCCATCTGGCGCAGATCCTGCGAAGGAATGACCCCTTCGCGCTTCGTCCCAATCGAGACCAGGATCCCGTTGTCCTCAATCTGCATGATCATGCCATCGCGCAATTCACCGCGCTGCGGTCGGGCGTAGTCATATTCATCAAGGAGCGAGGTCCAGTCGAGATCCTCATGGGTCTCCAGCGTGATCTGATCCGGTTGCACCGACATGCTTCAAAGCCTCCTACAAGGTTATTTCATAGTTATCAATACCAGCGTCGCGGAACCGCAAAAAAAAGCGCCAACCCTCTTGCAGGCAGGCGTGCGTGATGGATCTCGTAATCAAGCTTGGGGGCTACACTGCCACCCCTGCTGGATGGCCGTAGAAACATCCATGCCGGCACCTACAAGTAGGCTCCGCAAAAGCGTTGACACCCCCTAAACCATTGCGTCTTTTTACGTTCTAGGCTGGAAGGTTGAACCGCAGCGGATATGACAACTATGTTTTACAATGGGCAGCATTGTAATTGAGGCGCGGTGAATTGTCAAATCAAGGTTGCGATGCCCCTTATTTTTGTCTTTCTCGACGGGGTTGGCCTAGCGCAGGCTGACCCTACGAATCCATTGGCGATCACGCCAACCCCGCACTTGCGGGCGTTGCTTGGTGGGCCGCTCACCCTGGAACACGTGCAGGCGCGGGCCACTTTGCTGTTGCGCCCCATTGACGCTGCCTTGGGCGTCCCTGGTTCACCCCAAAGCGGGACAGGCCATGTGGCGTTGTTGGCGGGCGTAAATGCTCCGGCGCTCCACGGGCGGCACCAGCCCTATTTCCCGCCTGTCGCGTTGCGGCCGCTCTTGGTCGAGCGTTCGCTCTTTCGGCGGGCCTTGGCTGCCGGACAGAGCGTGGCTTTCGCCAATGTGTTCCCGCCGATCTTCTTTGAGGCAGTGGCGCAGCGCCGTATTCGACCCTCGGCCAGTGTTTTGGCGGCGCAAGGGGCCAATGTGCCGCTGCGCGGCCTTGCCGAGTTGCGCGCTGGTTTGGCGCTTAGTTGGGATATTACTGGCGAGGCGCTTTATGCGCGTGGCGCAACGCCCGCTTTGCCGCCCATCACGCCGATGCAAGCTGGCACACGCCTTGCTGCTTTGGCGCGCAGTCACACGTTGGTCTTCTTCGAGTGTTTTCTTACCGATTTGGCGGGCCACGGACGCCTTGGCCCCGACGGGCCCGCCGACGCCATTACCCGCGTTGATGGCCTCATTGGTGGTCTGCTCGCCCACATGACCGCTGCCGATACGCTGCTGCTCACCAGCGACCACGGCAATCTTGAGGACAGCACGACCACGGTTCACACCGAGGCTCCGGTTCCGCTGCTCGTCGTTGGCCCCGCCGCGCCCGCTTTTGCCGCCATCGAGCGGCTTGACCAAATTGCTGATGCGGTGCTGGCGGCTATCGGCTTCCAAGCCGATACAGTACAATAACACCCCTTACACAGGCTGAACCGCATTTTCTGCCAGAGGCGTTCAGCCTAGAACCTGAATGCTGGCACCTGAACCTTCGGCATGGGACGCAGAAATTTTTGATCATCCAAGTCGTGCAAATGATCCGTGCTACGTGATCCGTGACCGGGCCGCACCCTGACCGATTACGGATCACGCAACACGGATCAGACGGAATGTTTTCCATCTTCCGCTTCCCCATAAGGATTGACTACTATGAGCGCACCCCGTCCGTTTCACGTCCTGTTCGTTTGTATGGGCAATATTTGTCGTTCACCGATGGCGGAGGCGGTCTTCCGCCATCAGGTTGCTGCGGCTGGCCTGACCGAGTACTTCGTGATCGATTCGGCAGGCACCGGCGGTTGGCACGCTGGCGAACGCCCCCATCGGGGCACGCTGGACATCCTTGCACAGCACGGAGTTGAGGTCGGTACACAACGGGCGCGGCAACTTGTGGCTGCTGACTTCACAACCGCTGACCTCATCGTGGCAATGGATCGCGAGAATCTCGAAGACATAGCCGCTTACCATGCCGAGGCGCACGCCCACTTGCTGCTCGATTATGCCCCTGACCTCAGCACCCGCGAGGTGCCTGACCCCTTCTACAACGGTGGCTTTGAGCAGGTCTACCAGTTGATTGCGGCGGGGTGCGCGGGTCTGTTAACCACAATTCGCCAGCGCGAGGGGTTCTGATGTTACCTGTCGCAGTGCGTCAGTGGCTAGAGGCAGCGTTGGCCGCGCCGGTCAACCGGCTCAGCCCGTGCGGAGGCGGCTTTGGGGCTAACGTGCTCCGGGTGACGGCTGGGGGTGCGATGTATGCGCTGAAGTGGGCCGCCGGTGGCCTGCCCGTCGCTCTGATCAGCGCCGAGGCCCACGGGCTGCGCACGCTCGCCGCTACGGCCACCATCAATGTACCTACCGTGGTCGCCGTGCTGGCCTCAGACGGTGGCGGGCCTGCCGCTTTGCTTAGCACATGGCTTGATGGAGCGGGCACTTCCCTCGACCCAGTTGCCCTCGGCGAAGAGTTGGCCGCGCTGCACCGGCAGACTGCCCCCGCCTTTGGGTTTGAGGCTGACAACTTTATCGGCGGTACGCCCCAAGTGAACGGTTGGCAGCCCTCGTGGCCCGCGTTCTTCCGCACGCGGCGGCTGCTGCCCCAAATCACTTTGGCTGCGACCGCTGGGCTCCTTGATGCCGCCCGTCAGCGCACGCTTGAACGCCTACTCACGCGCCTTGACGACCGGCTGGCGGTGTCCGGTGCCCCCGCGCTCATTCATGGCGATCTGTGGCGTGGCAACGTCGTCGCTGGCCCCGGCGGTCGGCCCGCGCTGATTGACCCCGCCGTTGCGTACAGCCACCGCGAGGCTGAAATCGCCTTCACCGAGCTGTTTGGCGGCTTTTCGCCGCGCTTCTACGCTGCCTATACCGCCGCTTGGCCGCTTGAGCCTGACTATGCAACGCGCCGACCGATCTACAATCTCTATCACGCCTTGAATCACCTTAATCTTTTTGGCGGCAGTTACCTGGGGTTGGTGGATGATCTGCTTAGGCAATGCGGCGTGTAGGTTCTGACGGCTGACGGCTTCCGACGGCGGTCAGTGGTCAGTGGTCAGTGGGTTGTGGTTGCGAAAAATCTGTAGTCTAAAATCCGCCCAGGGACTTTTATGCAACAAGTTTGGATCTATATTGACGAGGGCGATAGCCACCACGGGCATTCCGTCGTCAGCCAAGTCTTCGCCGCCCTCCAAGCGGTTGGCTGCCCTGGGGCGACGGTGTTGCGCGCTGTTGGCGGTTACGGTGTCCACGGGGTTGTCCACAGCGACCTAGCGGTCGAGTTTACCGGCCACTTGCCCCTCGTGATTACTTTTATTGACCGCGAGGAACGGGTGCAGCGCGTGTTGCCGACGCTAAGCGAACTGGTGACGGAGGGGCTAATCGCGGTCACGCCGGTGCAGATCATCAAGATCAGCCATCGCGAAGGTGGCCCCTTCCCGCGCCATCTCACCGTGGCGGCGGTGATGACCCGCGACGTGACGAGTGTACGCCCCGATACACCGACGGCCGCGATTATTCGCTTGCTGCTTGACCACGCGGTGCGGGCGCTTCCAGTTGTGGCCGATGATGGCACGGTGCGTGGCCTCATCACAGATGGCGACCTTTTGCGCCGGGGGGCTACCAGCCTGCCGCTCCGCCTCCGCCAACTGCTTCCTTCTGCCGAATATCTTGCCCAAGTCGAGGCCACGACGCAGCAGCCGCAGCACGCCGCCGAACTGATGACCCCTAATCCGCTGACACTCCGCGCAACCACGCCACTTGGTCAGGCAGCGGCAGTTATGGCCGCCCACAACCTCAAGCGCATGCCTGTGATTGACGCCACCGACCAACTGGTCGGCATGGTCAGCCGCTACGATCTGCTCAAGACGGTCGCCGATAGCATGGAACAGCACCCACACGCTCCTTTGCACCTTTCGTCTGGTGCCCCGGCGACGGTTGGTGCCTTGCTCATCACCGAAGTGCCGACCGTCTATCGCGACACGCCCTTGGCCGAGAGCCTTGATCGGCTGCTTGAGCGCGAGCAGCGCCGGGTGGTGGTGCTCGACAACGACCAGCGTGTCGTTGGGATCATCACGGACGGGGATGTGCTGCGGCGGGCGGGTCGTCGCGTGCAACCGGGCGTCCTCCAACGCTTGGCCGCTTGGCTCGGTGGGGCTGCCCGGCCCGAAGAACTTGAGGTGGTGGTGAAAGGCCAGACTGCCGTCACTCTCATGACTAGCCCCGTGATTACGGTCACGCCCACGACGCCCACACCCGAAGCGATTCGCCTGATGTTAGCCCATGCGATTAAGCATTTGCCAGTGGTGAACGCTGCGGGCCACCTGCTCGGTATGGTCGGACGGGCCGCTGTGCTCGCGGCCCTCCAGGATGGCGACCCACCAGCGTGAGGCGGTTTTTAGGGCGTAGAGACGCAAGATATTGCGTCTCTACCCCTTTACTTTACAAAACCCGACCCACCGCACTGGCGACCGCGACGAGTTTCGGCATCAGGGCGGCGAAGTTGGCGTGGTTGAGCGACTGCCCACCGTCGGACTTGGCCCGGTCGGGGTCAGGGTGAACCTCGATGATGATGCCGTCCGCCCCAGTGGCAATGCTCGCCAGCGCGAGGGGCGGCACCAAGTACCACTTCCCGGTACCGTGGCTCGGGTCAACGATGATCGGCAAATGGGTGCGCCGCTTGGCCAGGGCCACCGCGTTCAGATCCAACGTGTTGCGCGTCGCCGTCTCGAAGGTGCGAATGCCGCGCTCACAGAGAATGACGTTGGGGTTGCCCTGGGCCACCACGTATTCCGCCGAAAGCAGCCACTCCTCAATGGTAGCCGCAAGGCCGCGCTTGAGCAGGACGGGCATGCCGGTGCGTCCGACTTCCTCAAGGAGTTGGTAGTTCTGCATGTTGCGCGCCCCAATTTGGAGGACGTCGGCGTAGCGGGTCACCAACGCCACATCGTTCATCGTCATCACCTCGGTGACAATCGGCAGCCCGGTTGCGTCGCGGGCCTGCGCCAACAGCTTGAGCCCCTCCTCGCCCAAGCCCCGGAAGGTGTAGGGCGACGAACGTGGCTTGAAGGCTCCGCCCCGCAGCATAGTCGCCCCGGCTTCGCGCACCGCGTGGGCCGTCGCCATCAACTGCGCTTCGCTCTCGACCGAACAGGGGCCAGCGATGACCACACAGCGGTTGCCGCCCACCGTCACATCACGCACCTGCACCAGCGTGTCGGTAGGGCGCAACTCACGCGAGACCAGCTTGTAGGGCTGGGTGATGCGCAATGTTTCTTTGACCCCGACGAAATGCTCGAGTTCCTCCTTCAGCGTGGGCGGAATAGCAGCCCCGACCACGCCAATCACCGTGCGCTCTGCGCCGCGCACCAAATGGCCCTGGAGTTGGTATTCGCCCAACCGCTCCAGCACCGCGTCAATCATGGCTTCACTTGAACCGGCTTGCATCACGACAATCATGGCCTCGACTCCTTCGCCTTGCAAAACAATCCGTTGAACCGCTAGTTCCGGCGCAGGCCGACTGCACAGCGCCGTCGGTAATTCCGTTGGGTTGGGACTCATGTGAATTCCCCCACAAAACCACGCTACTCGTTAGGCCGTGCCATCGGTGGGCGGTAGGCTGGAAGCCGTAGGGGCGTCCGTGAGATCCGGGCGCAGCTTGCGTGCGCCCCGCAGGTACACATGCCGCAGCTCGTCGGCGCGGCGCGTGGTGTTCCAATGAATAAGCACCCTGATGCAAGCGGGCAGCCCGCCGGGGACGTTCATCTCGTGGCTACAGAGCAGCGCCGTGTCTGTCCAACCGAGGGCGCGGGCGGCGACGGCGGGGTACTCTGCGGTGAGGTCGGGCGTGGTGGTGAAAATCGCACTGGCGATCGCATCAGGGGTCATACCGTTTGACTCGATCAACAGCGCGAGCAACTCGCGGGTCGCTTCGAGGATCGCTTCGCGGGTATTCGCCTCGCACGTCGTTGCGCCGCGCAGCCCTCGACAGATGATAGCCATGGCACCTCTCTGCTCTTCATGACAAGCAGAAGGGGCGTGAAGCTTGGTTGCCTCACGCCCCCTGTAGATTGTCTTGCGACGGAAATTTCTAGCCAGCGTGAAGCGACCAAGCCCTATGTTGGTAGGTAAAGTAGAAATAAAAGTAATTGTTGACGAGACGCAACATATGCTTCCTGTGCCCACTTGCCACTCTGGCGGCGACTATACCACAGCCCTCGCAAGTCGTCAAGGCTCACGCGCCGAGCAACTCTTCGGCCTCGATGATCGCCTGGGCGATGTCCTTCATCTTCGTGCGCTTATCACGGGCGCGTTGGCGTAGCCGCTCGTAGGCGTCACGCTCATTGAGGCCCAGGCGCTGCATCAGGATGCCCTTCGCCCGCTCAATCAGCTTGCGGGCCTCCAGCGACTCGGCCAACTCGTCAACCTGCGAACGGAGGGTTTGCAATTCCTTAAAACGGGCCAGGGCAATGCGGATCGCCGGAGTCAATTCATTTTCATTGATCGGCTTCACCAAATAACCCAGCGCCCCGGCAGCCTCGGCCTTCTTAATCGTCTCGTTGTCGGCGTAAGCGGTGAGCATTATGATCGGCACGGGGGCGTGGTCACGGATGCGGGCGGCAGCCTCGGTGCCTTCCATCTCCGGCATTCTGATGTCCATAATGATCAAGTCGGGCCTGAGGCGGGCCGCCAAACTGACGGCCTCGGTGCCCGAACGGGCGATCCCAGCCACGTCATAGCCCAACCCCTTGAGTTGTTCCTCAAGAGTCAAGGAGACGAGATCGTTGTCCTCGGCGATCAGAATTCTAATCACGGCCATACCCTCACCTTATACGGTTTTTGTGACCGTTGCACTTCCGCTGAATAATACCATACAGGCGGGAGGTTTACACCAGGGAGGGGAGGCGACTCTACCGCAGCAACCAGGGCAGCAGGCGGGCCAACGCACCGGCGCGGCGCACGCGCAACCCTAGTCGCGCCCAAGGTCGCAACAGGTGCCGGTCGGCGAGGTGGTCAAGTTGGAGTTGGAAGAGCGTACGGAGCAGCCAATGCCCGGCGTGGGCCTGCGCTGGCACATGGCGCTCGGCCCAAGTCAACAGTTCGTCGAGTGCAGTTTGGGCTTCTGCCAACGCTGTGGCAAGCGCCGCCCGGGGCGCGGCACGAGCATCGAGCACGTAGAGTTGTTGGCGCAGACGCAGGAAATCCAATAGCGCTGCACTCAGCGCCCACTCGGCCCCCGCAGCAGCAAGCGGTGCATCTGTCGGTTCTGCGGCCAAGACGGTCGCCCAGGCAGCTCGCCCGACCACCAAATGTGCCTCGGCAGCGCGCATCGCCTCAAGGCGGCGTTCCAGCGTCAGGCGCGGTTCGCCAATGGTGTCGAGAATGTCGGCGGGCGGCGCAGTCACCGGGTCGCGAGCACCTGGACGCAACGGCGGCACCCACGCGGGGTCGCGGGCGAGGGCGGGCTGCCAGGCTGCTTCGAGGGCCGCATAGGCATGGGCGAGGGCCGGACGCGCCCCAGTGTAGTCGGCCACGAGCGCCGCTACGTCACTACTGGGTGCCCAGGCGAGGCGGGCAAAGAGATAGGCGTTCAGTGGTGCGTGGATGAAAGGCCGGTCGCCGGTCAGCAGTACGTGGGCTGCACCAATACCGGTGGCGTGGTAAAGGGCGAGGTCAGCCGCGATCACGTGCGTCAGCGGCGGTGGCGACGACTTGAAGAGCATCCCGTCGAGATAATATTCGCACACGGCGAGCGTGGGCTGCGGCGCTCTGGGCAGGTCGCCCACGACGCCAAACGCTTTTACGTTGGCTTCGAGTTGGGCGGCCACCATTGCATTGGCGGGGTCGCCGAGGCCAACGGCGTAGCTGCGCGTGCGCGGTGCAAAGAGCAAGTTCAAGGCGGGATGGGGCACCACGCGGGCCGTTGGCGTGGCGGTGTCGTGATAGGCCAAGGCGGCGAGCCGCGCTTCAGGGCGCATCGTCACCAGGGCGGCGGCGAGCGCATTCGCAGCGGTCATGGCTTGGTCGGCAGGGCTGAGCGCAGCGCAGGCGGGGCAATGGCACCAACCGCCCGCCCGCACATCGTCCGGCCAAAGATGGTAGACCGCCGCTTCGGGGTAAGCGCGAAAAAAGGCTGTTCCAGTCTGTTGGAGACGGGCGAGAGCATGGGCGTTGCTGACGCAGAGGTTGTAGTCAGGCGTGCGGCGCGTGCCGTCGTGCCGAAACAACTCTGGTGCGGTGTGAAAGAGGCGGCGCGGCAGGAGATCCCGTAAATGGTGGCCTCCCAACTCCAACCGCAGCCCCCGCTCGTGGAGCAGCGGCAGCAGCGTGCGACGGCGGACACGCCAGCGCGCCAAGTGACACGCCCCCAGCGCTGGTTCGCGGATCGTCGTGTGGACAAAGATGGTGTTGAGCCGATTGCGCGCCGCCCAGACGATCCACGCCTCAGCTTCAGCCAGGAAATGGTCGTGGCCGATGATCAGCCCGCGCACCGCGAAGGCAGGCCGGTCGGCGACGGCAACCGACGGCAGGGTGACGCGCTCGTAGTGAGGTATGGTGGCCTCGGCAGGCTTGGGGGTGGGCCAACGGCAACCCAAGGCTTCGAGCAGATCATAGACCGCGTAGAGCAGCCCGCGCGGCCCGTCGCCCTGCAAGACCAAGCCGCGTTCATCTGGGGCGCGGAGAAAGCCGTCACCGGCGGGGCCGTGGCGCAGGGCGAGGCGGGCTTCCGGCGCAGCGGCAACCACCGCGAGCGTAGGCGCACCCAGCAACGCGAGATGCGTCTGGAGTTCTGTGGCGGCGAGCCGGGCGGTTGGGCTAGCAGCGTCAAGCTCAAGCGCCCACGTAGGGGTAAGGGTCAGTTCCACGCCGCCATTATACGCGAGGGCGGCTGAGCCTACCTGCGCCCCATCCCCCTTGCCAGCGCATCCGCAGAAAATGGTATGATGGGCCGCGTGTGCCCAATGTGTTCAGTGTAGAGAGAGGGACGCGCATTTCTATGACCGCTACCACCGGGACGACCACGTTACCCCAAGCCCGAGGGATTGAGCCGACCCGTGAGTCGCTTATGCAGGCCCTCGTTGATCACCTCTACTACTCACTCGGTACCACCATTCAGTCCGCCAGTA
>CAIRDL010000494.1 GCA_903877345.1 uncultured Oscillochloris sp.
AGGTCTGGATGGGGCCAGCCAAGGCGTAGATCTGCTCGTACATCGGGATAGAGTCGAGGTCGTCGCCGAACTCCGAGGTGAGCAGCTTCTGCTCGCGGGTGCCGGTGATCTGAATGCCGTGATACCAGTAGATCAGATCTTCGTCCGGGTCGTAGAAGCGCATATGGTCACGCAGATACAGCGTACCCTTCTCGGCGGCCTCAAGGAAGCGCTCTTCGCCGGTGAGCATGTAGGCCGAGGCCATGCCGTAGACGAGGCGCGAGATGGTGTCGGTTTCCTGAAGGAAGTCGCCCTTCTTGGCCCCCGCCAAATGCAGGAAAGTGCGGTAGTTGCGGAAATCAATCGGTTGTTCGGGATAATTGAACTGCCACTTCACATAGCTGTCGGCGATGGAGCGGATCTGGTTCACCCACCAGTCGGGCTCTTCCTGCCGATACGCGCTGGGGGCTTCGCCGGGAAAAACCAGCGCCTTGGCATCGAAATTGTAGCTGCCGTCGCCCTTCGGGTAGAAAATCCCGTGGACGTGCAGGTACTGACCGGGGGCGATCAGGTTGCCGAAGCGCCCGGTGCAGTCCATGTACGACTCGCCGAGGTTCTGGATGATGCGCCCGTAGGCGGCCGGCGTAAGCCGCACCTGAAACTCGCGCCCATCGCTAGTCTTGAGATCGAAGCTCTTATCGCTCCGATTAAAGCGGATAACATAGCCTGAGATCGTGTCGGCGAATGAGAAGCGCATACTGTCCACGTTGAAAGCTCCTTACAAAAGACGCTACGACACCAAATGCTACGTCCCTACTCCGCTGGTTCATCGCCCGCAGAGTGAGCGTTGCCGGAGGTTCCGGTCTGCTGGTGGTGGTAGGCGCTCAGGCGACTGGGCAAGATGTAGAGCCCCACCGACAGCACGAACATCAGCTTGGCGAGCGGCACGCTGACAAAAGAGAGGCCAATGGCGGCGAGGTGGAAAATCAGGTCGCCCAACAGACGTTGGTGAACCAGCTTAATGAGGGTCGGCGTGACGCGCTGATCCACAAGACGCTGGTGAGTCGAGGCGTACCACCAAACCAGATCCAGCGCAAGGCCGGTGGTGATGAACCCTGCAGCCATGATGATGACGGGAGCCTGCGCGTCGGGGTAACGCACAATTAACCCGCTTGGGAAGGGCATCGAGGCGACGCACATGAGGAAGACGAGGTTCAGCCACAGCAAGGGGCGGTCATGACGTTTGATGTACTGGAAAATATTGTGCTGAATGATCCAGTAGAGGCCGATGACAACGAACGAGATGACGTAGCCGAGCACTTTCGGCCAGATCTCACTCAGCGCGAGGTTCAACTCCTCCGCCGACTTCACCGCCTCCGGCACCTTTACCTCAAGCACCAACAGGGTGAGCACAATCGCAAAGATGCCATCGCTAAGGGCGGACATACGCTCGTTGCCCAGAATGCCCGCGCTGGGGCGGCTCGCAAGATTGGGGCGCGGATGGGGCCGCTCCATGCTATCGCTCCTGTTCGGTTCGGCAACCCAACGAGGCCATCACGGCTCTTCCAGATTGCGATCCGGCTCCACACACTCGCCAGCAAGGCTCTTGGCAAGAAAAGCGGTCAAACCACTAAGGTCGGTAAAACCCCAACGCTGTCCGGCCTGCGGCTCTTCCAGGGAGAACCGCCAGCTCGCTTGGGCATGCCTGCGCTGGCTATGCTCTTGCCAACAACGCAGCAGATAGACCCGGTACTGGGGCGGTTTCCCCATAACATGCCACCCTAAAGACTGAAAAAGTGCGGTGCTTGCAACCGTCGTGCCGTGGTCGCGCAACCAGGGTTCAGTATGAAGCGGCGGCGTTAAAGGATCATTTAGCCGCCGCCAACGCTTGAGCGTGCAACGTTAACTGGTGGCGCACCGGCGGTTAACGCTACCGCCCGCAGCGCGGCGGGCGGTTAAACGATCCTTTAACGTTCACCGGGCTATAGTGCGCTTGGCACTTGATCCCTTCGCACGCATGGCGCGTTGGGCCGCAACAGGCATCGCGCATACGCACCTTCTGAGTAGGTAGAAAGTAGCAGGTCACACGTGTCCAAGAACGTGTTGGTTGTGCTCTCCGAGTATGGCTATTGGGGCGAGGAACTGATCGGGCCGCTTGACGCGATTGACGAGCATGGGTACAAGGCAACGTTCCTGACCCCGACTGGCAAGCGACCCTACGCGCTGCCGCCCAGCAAAGAGGCCGGCTTCTTCGATCCGCCGCTAGACAAGATTGTGGTCAACGAGTATTACGCCCGCAAGACGACTGAGGTTGATGCTTCAGACCGTCTGGCGTCGCCCCTCAACCTAGAGGCGTGGTTCCCGGAGCGCCCCTACTTCAATTCCGCCAACTTCGGCCACGCGCTTGAGGCGTACCACGAGCAGCGCGCCGCGTGTTGGAAGGAACTTGAGCAGTACGATGCGCTCGTCATCGTTGGTGGCAGCGGCCCG
>CAIRDL010000495.1 GCA_903877345.1 uncultured Oscillochloris sp.
CCCGCGCCGTGTTCGCTTGTAGGGAAGGCATGGTTCAAACAAGCTTTACCGTTTCGCGATCTGACGCAAAGCCGCAAAGCCGCAAAGCCGCAAGGAGCATGTCCTGTTGTGGCAAATCTGCAATCTAAAATCTGAGGCAGCCATGAGCATTAGCGAACGTCTGAACGAGCTTTACCGTTTCGCGATCTGACGCAAAGCCGCAAAGCCGCAAAGCCGCAAGGAGCATGTCCTGTTGCGGCAAATCTGCAATCTGCAATCTTGTCTAAGGCAGCCATGAGCATTAGCGAACGTCTGGTTGAAGATCTCAAAACGGCGATGAAGGCGGGCGATAAGCTGCGCGTTACGACGATTCGCGGGCTGCGCGCCGCCTTCCAGAGTGCCCAACTCGAGGCGGCGAAGCAGCAGTATGATGCCGCAGTTCGCACCATCGAGGCCCGCTATCCCACGGATGCGGTCGCCCGCGAGGCGGCGTTGGCCGCAGTTAGCGCCGACCCACACACGCCTTTGACCCCCGAAGCCGAGGTCGCCGTGCTCGCCAAGGAGGTCAAACGCCGCCAAGAGGCCGCCGCGATGTACCTCTCCGGCGGACGCGCCGAACTCGCCGCCCAAGAAGAGGCCGAGTTGGCGCTCCTCCGCACCTATTTGCCTGCCCAACTGAGCGACGCCGAGTTGCGGCCCGCCGTCGCCGCCGTCATCGCCGAACTTGGGTTGCAGGGGCCAGCCAGTCTGGGCAAACTCATGCCTGTGCTCATGCAGCGCTTCAAGGGCCGCGCTGATGGGCAGGCGCTGAGCCAGATGGCACGGGAGTTGCTCGCCTAGCGTCAAGTGCCGCCTGCGACCTCGGAGCACCGGGGCCGCCACACGCCGGAGCGAGCCACACGCTCGTGCCGACGCTATGCGACCATGAACATTACCCGCCGCCATCATTGGCTTCCGCGTCCCCTCCACTTGCGCTCGTTGCCGCCCATGAAAGCCTTCTTCACCCGGTTGCGCCCCACCCTCGTGCTCGAAGGCTTGCTCCTGATGCTCGGCATCTGGGCGGCTCTGAGTTTTAGCCTGCCAGGCCAGTATGATCAGCTTGCGGCAGGCAAGCCAAGCCCCCTTAGCGTCTGGGCACCTGCTGAAGTGACCTACACCAGCGAGGTGCTGACCGCCGAGCGGCGCGCTCAGGCGGAAAATAGCCAAGACAACCTCGTCTACGTCTATGATCCGACGCTCCCGGTGCAACAACGCCAGAGCTTGGTCGCGCTGCTTGACACGGTGACGAGTGTACGACTTGACCCTTCGCGCACGCATGCCGAGCGTCTCGCCACGCTGGTTACGCTGCCCAACGCGGCGCTCCAAGTTAGCGCGGCCCAAGCCAACCTCATCCTTTCGCTTGATGATGCCGCATGGGAGCAGTTGCGCGCCCAGGCCGTCGGGCTGTACGACCGGGCGATTGAGCGCTACGATTACGCGATTGACGAGCGCGCCCTCATTCAACTGCGTGAACGCTGGCTGAGTTATTGGCTTGCCACGACGAGCTTGGCCCCAACGCAGCGCGACCTGACGAAGTTCCTGACGGAAGCCTTCTTGCGGGTGAACCGCACCCTTGATGAGACGGCCACGACCCAACGCCGCCTGGAGGCGCGCAACAGTGTGCCGCCCCAATCGGCGCATGTGCTGGCGGGTGAACGGATTGTCAGTGCGGGCGAGATTGTCACCCCCGCGATCATCGAGCAACTTCAGCGCACGGGCGCGCTGCCCCGGCCCTTCGGCTGGACGGATCTCGTCGGGCGGGGCTTGTTGGCCGCCTTGTTGGCGGGCGGCTTCATCGCCTACGCCTTGGCCTTCGAGGCACCAACCGCCATGCGGCCCCGGTCGCTCTTAGTCGTCATCATGAGCATTGACGCCACGCTGCTCATCGCTCGCCTGGGGCAACCTCTGGCCGACTTGTGGCCCTACGCCTTTCCCTTGGCGAGCGTGGCGATTGTCTTTGCGGTGGTTTTTAATGGGCGCCTGGCCCTCGCCGCCTCAGTTGTGATGGCGACGGCGATGGGCCTGATGGAGCATAACGCGCTGCCGTTGGCGATGACGATGTTTGTGAGTTGCGTCGTCGCGATTATCATTGCCCACAATGCGGATCGGTTGCGTACCTTCATCTTGGCGGGCGGTGGCGTCGCCGTGGCGGCCTTTGTGGTGGAACTTGCCTTCTGGCTGGTTGACGCGCCCACCTTGCAACTGACGGCCCTCGCCAGTGTGATTGTGCCAAAGCTGATCTTCGCTGGCCTGAACGGCGCGCTTTCGACCATCCTTGCCCTGGGGATCTTTAACCTCGTCAGTCGGGCCGCCGGACAAGTCACGCCACTTCAGTTGATGGAACTAGCTCACCCGTCGCGGCCCCTTTTACGCAAGCTGATCCGTGAAGCCCCAGGCACCTACTACCACAGTGTCGCGGTCGGCAACTTGGCCGAAGCCGCTGCCGAGGCGGTGGGTGCCGATGGCTTGCTGTTGCGCGTCGCGGCCTACTACCACGATATTGGCAAGACCATCCGCCCCTATTTTTTCACTGATAACCAGATGGGGCGCGAGAATGTGCATAACGAGCTTGACCCCAGTACCAGCGCCCAGATCATTGTTGACCATGTGCGTGAAGGGGTGAAGCTGGCGCAGGCCGCTGGGTTGCCACCCAAGCTCATTGCCTTCATCGCTACCC
>CAIRDL010000496.1 GCA_903877345.1 uncultured Oscillochloris sp.
GGCAGCGGTGCCGAGAATGGCCGCGTGGCCCTCGATCTGATGGGGACGCAGCGGTTTGATTTGGTGCTGTTGGACATCGGGCTGTGGGGCATGATCAACAGCTACCAACTGCTCGAACGGATGCGCGCCAATGGTACCCTCGCAGGCACCCCCGTGATCATCTTGGTGCCCGCTGAAGGCAATCCTGGCATCGGGCGCTGCCTGGATCTAGGGGCGACCGACTACCTCCCGGCCCCGTTTTTGCCCGCCGTGGTGCAATCGCGGGTGCGGGGCTGTCTCGCCCAGCGCAAGCTCCTTGAACATCAACAGGGCGAGGAGCAACAGGCTTCGCTGCTCAAGATTGAGCGTGATGTGCAGATCGCCCGCCAGATTCAGTTGGGCTTCCTGCCCAGTCAACTCCCGCAGTTGCCGGGTTGGGAAATCGCGGCGCGCTTTCACCCCGCCCGCGAGGTGGCCGGCGATTTCTACGATGCCTTTATGCTCACGCAAAACCGGCGTGTCGGCTTTGTCGTCGCCGATGTCTGCGACAAAGGCGTCGGTGCCGCGCTCTTCATGTCGCTCTCGCGCAGCCTCGTGCGGGCCTTCGCCCAACAGCACTACAGCGTGAGTGAGTGGACGAATGTCCTCGGCGATGGTGGCGATGACCTCGCTCTGCCGTCGCCCCGCCGCGAGAAGGGCCGCCAGTCTATGCCGAAGATTGGGGCCGCCGCGCTCAAGAATGCGATGGTGCTGACCAATAACTACATCACTGATAATCACCTCGACATGAACATGTTCGTGACCCTTTTCTTCGGGGTCTTCGATCCGGTGACTGGCGCGCTGATCTATGCGAATGGCGGTCACTGCCCGCCCCTGATTATCGGGGCCGAAGGCGTCAGGGCCAAACTCGGCATGACCGGGCCAGCCGTGGGGATGCTCCCTGGGGCCGATTTTAAGATCGCCCAGGCCCAACTCGATCCTGGCGAGATTTTGTTCTGTTATAGTGACGGCGTGACTGATGCCCGTGACCCGGAGCATCAATTCTTTGGTGAAAAACGCATGCTTGGTCTGCTCGCGCAGCCTGCCGCTTCGGCAAGCGCCCTGCTCGACCGCTTCGAGTCCAATCTCCAGGCCCACATCGCCAGTGCCGACCAGTTTGATGACATTACGATGATGGCGATCCAACGGCTACCCACAGCGCCCACGCCCTAAACCCCTTGCGCGACGGAGACCCAGCGCTGATGCTTGAGTGTGTTGTCTTCCACGCCGCCCGCGAAGGCACTGGCTCTTCGCTGCTGACCGCCAATACGGCGGCCATCCTCGCCGCCCGTGGTCGGCGGGTGGGCGTCGTGGAAGCTAATCTCCACGACGGTGGCCTGACGCTGCTCTTTGGCTTGGCCGAGCAGCGCATCGGGGCTACCTTCAATGACTACTTGCTGGAACGCGCCAACGGAAGTGCTGCCTTCTACGATGTCACCCCCGCGCTGCCCCAAGCGGGCGGGCGCATCTGGCTAAGCCCCGCCAGTTCACGCCCCCGCGACCTCGCCACCCTTCTGCAAACTGGCTTCCGCATCGAGCGCATCACCGATGATCTGTTCACCTTGGCCGCGACTCTCCAACTTGACATGCTGTTGGTGGATACCCACGCGGGGCTCCAAGAGGTGTCGTTGCTCACGGAATTGTCCTTCGCCCTTGCCCAGACGTTGGTGCTGGTGCTGCGTCTTGATCAGGCCGACTACCAGGGCACGGGGGTGGCCCTGGATGTCGCCCGAACCCTGAAGGTGCCGCAGATCGTCTTGCTCGCCAATCAGGTTGCGGCAGCCTTCGATCCGGTCAACGTCAAGCAAGAGCTTGAGGCGACCTATGGGGCGAAGCTGGCGGCAATGCTGCCCTACAGCACCGACATTGCGGCCCACGGCAGCGCCGGATTGTTCGTTTTGCGGTATCCTAAGCATCCGGTCACACTGTTGCTCAACGACCTCACCAGCACGCTCAGTCAGCGGCCAAATTCACTAGCTACCTAGCCAAAAAGTATGCCATACTTAGGGCGGAGCCAATGCTCCCCCCTAGCAGAAGCAGAGGAACATCCATGTCGAAGATCATCTCAGTTCACTCGTTTCGCGGCGGCACGGGCAAATCTAATACGACCGCCAATGTCAC
>CAIRDL010000497.1 GCA_903877345.1 uncultured Oscillochloris sp.
CTCGATGATGCCCTGGCTGCCAAGCGCGAGGCCAGTTTTAATCAGTGATGGCATGGGTTCAGGGGCCAGGGGTCAGGGGTCAGGGGTCAGGTTGAGCGCATTAGGGAGCCATGCGCTTGCCAAGACTGTAAAGTAGCCACGAACCTTGTCACTTTAGGCGTGTTTCAAACGAGCTTTCCCGTTTAGCGATCTCACGCAAAGCCGCAAAGCCGCAAGGAATGTATGGCAGGGCGTAGAGACGCAAGATCTTGCGTCTCTACCCATCCTGAGCCTCTCAATTGCTACTTCAGGGGAGTCCACCGCAATGGTTTATCAGCTTGGCTTTGTGTTGGAGCAGGCCCTTGGTCATGTGACGCATACGAAGAATTTGCAGGCGAATATTCCGCGTGACCCGGAGGTGCAAGCCCATTGGGCGCTGGTGCCTTTTGAGGTGCAGGGTTTGGCCGCCCGCGTGCCCATTTATAAGAGTAACTGGACGGTACGCGCTGGTCTGCGCGCCCGCCGTGCCGTGGCTCGCCTCGCCCGCACCACCCGCCTTGACGCGCTTTTCTTCCACACCCAAGTGCCCGCCATCCTCGCCACCGACTGGCTCCGCCGCCTGCCCGGCATCGTTTCGCTTGACGCGACGCCGCTGCAGTACGACCAGCTCGGCGCTTTTTATCAACATGCCCAAGGGCCAGTTTGGCTTGAGCGCGTGAAGTGGGGGCTGAACCGCGACTGCTACCACGCCGCCCGGCAGCTTGTGACGTGGAGCGAGTGGGCCAAGCGGAGTCTGATCAATGATTACGAGGTTCCCGCCAACAAAATCACGGTCATTCCCCCTGGCGTGAATGTGGCCGAATGGGTTGCGCCAACGCCCCGCGTGCGCCACGACGGCCCGGTGAAGCTGCTCTTCGTCGGGGCAAACCTTGAGCGGAAAGGCGGCTTGCTGCTGCTCGAAGCCTTCCGCGCCCTGCGACCGCTGGGCGTCGAGTTGCATCTCGTCACCAAAGACAAAGTTGCCGCTGAGCCGGGGCTGTTTGTCTACCACGCGATGCAGCCGAACAGCGCGCCGCTCAAAGCGCTTTATCACGCCTGCGACATTTTCGCCTTGCCGACCTTCGGCGACTGTCTGCCGATGGTGCTTTCTGAGGCGGGCGCCGCCGGGATGGCGGTGGTCTCGACGACGGTGGCCGCCATTCCTGAGATTGTCCGCGAGGGGCAGACCGGCCTGACGGTGCCTGCAGGCGATGCGCGTGCCCTTGAGGCGGCGCTGCGGCGGTTGGTGCAACAGCCGGCGTTGCGGCTTGAGCTTGGCGAACGCGCTAAAGCCCACGTCACGCGCACCTACGATGCGGCGAGCAATGCCAATCTGCTGCTCAAGCTACTCAAAGCCGAAGTTGATGCCGCCCGTTCACGGCAAGGAGGCGCGGCATGAGCAACCAAGTGCTGCTGACGATTTCGGGCACTATTCCCGCTGACTTGCGCGCCCGGATTGCAAGCGGCGAGCGCCCACGGGCCGATTATCTGGAACTGGCCGCAGGCTTTGGGGCTGATTTGCTGGATTATGCGCGGGCGCGGAAAGTCGCGGGGCCAGTCGGTCGCCTGTTGGAACGCCTCGGCGGGCCGGATCTGGTGCTGGCCTGGGCCTGCTTTGTGGTGCGCGGGCGCTACCAGGCCATTTTTACTGATGGTGAACAGGTCGGCCTCCCACTGGCGGCGCTGCTCAAGTTCCTCAGCCCAGGCCGCCGCCCGCGCCACCTGATGATTGTCCATGTCATTTCGGTGGCGAAAAAAATGCTTTTCCTCGACCGCCTCGGCGTCCAGTCGCACATTGACCGCTTTTTGGTCTATGCGACGGCCCAACAGCAGTTCATTCAGCAGCGTTGGAAGCTCCCGGCCCACCGCGTGCGCTTTACGCCTTTTATGGTGGATAGCGCCTTTTTCGCCCCTGAACAGGTGCAACCGCGCCCCTTGGCCCGCCCGCAAATTTGTGCGGTTGGCCTTGAGCGGCGCGACTACCCGACGTTGCTGGCGGCAGTTGCAGGGCTGGAGGCCGATGTGGTGATCGCCGCCGCGAGTCCTTGGTCGAAACGCAGCGACAGCACCGCCGGGCAGAGCATTCCTGCCAATGTCAGGGTGCAGAAGTTTAGCCAGTACGATCTGCGCCAACTTTACGCCGACAGCAGCTTTTTGGTGATGCCGTTGGAGCCGGTGGATTTTCAGGCTGGCGTGACCGCGATACTTGAAGCAATGGCGCTGGAGCGGGCGGTGATCTGTTCGCGCACCCCTGGGCAGACCGACATTATTGTGGAAGGCGAGAACGGGCGCTATGTGCCGGTGGGCGATCCGGTGGCGCTGCGAGCCGCCATCGTTCACCTGCTCGCCCACCCAGAAGAGGCGGCGCGGCTCGGGCGCGGCGGACGGCGCACCATCGAACAGCAGATGAGCCTCACGCGCTATGTGGAGCGCCTGGGCGCTTTTGTCCGCGAGGTGCTGGCCGAGGCGACGAACGGCCAATAGTGCCATTGCCGATTGCCGAGCATGGCATACCAAAGCGCTCTGACCATCATGCGTATGTCGAAGCCAACGCTTTTGCAAGCAAACTTCGTTGACGGACGCATCAGGAGCCGCATGAAACAGTCCTGTAAGCCGCCAAAGGTTGGCCTGGTGCTGGAGATTGGGAGCGGTGATAACCCCAATCCGCGCTCCGATGTGTTGGTAGATCGCTTTTTGGGGGCGGATAATCGTGAGCGCGGGGGCGATTTGGTGGTTGATCGGCCCTTTGTGGTGGCTGACGCCCAACAGTTGCCTTTCAAAGACCAGGCTTTCGCCTACTCGATCTGTTCGCACATCCTTGAACATATGGACGACCCGGAGCAGTTCGCCCGCGAGTTGCGGCGCACCAGTGCGGGCGGCTATATCCAGAGTCCGTCGGAAATTGCGGAGCGCCTGTTTCACTGGTCGTTCCACCGCTGGTATGTCAACCTCGTGGACGACCGCTTGGTGCTGCACCCCAAAGAGCCCGCCGAACCCTTCGGCGAGCTTTTTGATTATCTGTACGC
>CAIRDL010000498.1 GCA_903877345.1 uncultured Oscillochloris sp.
CTGCCTGCATTACTCCGTCGCAATCCGCTCAGGCTGCCCGACGAAGGTGCCAGCTACGCGATCTGCCAACTCGACGGCGTTCTTCCAGCACTTGGGCACGCCCACGCCGCCCCGGTAGCTGCCGACAAAATAGAGTCCTGGGCGCGCCCGTTCCAACCGCTCCAGCGCGGCAATGCGCTCGACGTGGCCGAAGTTGTACTGCGGCAGGGCCTTGGGCCAGCGGCTAAAGTTGACCACCTCCGGCGGGCCACTCGCGCCCAGCACGGCCTCGTTGTCGGCGATGGCCTGGGCGATCAGTTCCTCACGGGTCTGCTCGTCGCGGATTGGGTTCAACGAACCGCCCATCATATCAATCGTGCTCACGCGGCCCGCTGGCGCAAAGGGCGGGAAGAGACTTGACGACCAGAGCAGGCCCAGGAAGTTGCGCCCCTCACACGACGGTGCCAGCACACCGAAGCCATCGAGCGGGTGCGCCACCTGACTGCGGCGGTAGCCCAGGTTCACCACGGCCATTGACGAGTACGGGATGCCCCGCAGCGCCGCCGCCGCTTGCGCGTCAAGGTCGGCCACCAATTCGGCACTGACATAGGCGGGGGTCGCCAGAATGACGGCGCGAGTCTCCACCGTGGTCGCGGAACCGTCGCGCTCGACCACCAAGCGCCAAATGCCCGCCTCGTGGAAGAGGTCGCTGACCCGTGACTGCTGCCAGACGCGCTGTGGCCCCAGTGTGCGAGCAATCGCCTTCGGCCACGTCGCAATGCCGCCGGCGAAACTGAAGGTCACGCTCCGCATCTTCGGGCCTTTGACCGCGCTCTTCGCTGCCGCGTCTTTCGGCTTTTTCAAAAAGCCCTTAATGACACTTCCGGCGCGCTGCTCGGCTTCCCAAATCGCCGGGAAGGTTGCCTTGATGGACATCTTGGCCGGGTCGCCAGAATACACACCGGCGACGAACGGGTCAATCATGCGCGTCATCACCTCGGGGCCAATGCGCCGCCCGAAGAAACCGGCCACACTCTCGTCGGAGCCGGTCTGCCGTGGCACGAACGGCTCACGCAGCACACGCAACTTGCCCGCCCACGAGACGTGCTGCATCCGCGCCATCCCAATGGGGTCGTTGGGAATCTCAAGCGGCTTGCCGTCCTTGAGGAAATAGCGGCGTTTCCCGGCCCGCCCCGAAACCACCATGTGGTCGGTAAGGCCCAAATCAGCGAACTGCGCCCACATGCGGGGCTCTTTCGTCGCCAGGGTGTTTGGCCCACAATCGAAGATGTAGCCCTCGGGCGACGTGACACTCTTCATCGCGCCACCGACCTCAGCGCCCGCCTCAATGACGAGCACCTCAAGCCCTCGCTTAAAGAGGGTGTAGGCGGCACTGAGGCCGCTGATGCCGCCACCGACAATGACGACGTCATAAGTCTGCATGACAAACTCCACTCGCTGAACTAATGTACAGGCTTAGACAAGGTTTCAGGTGCCAGGTTTCAGGTGCCAGATCAAGCTGAAACGTGCCTTTGGTTCCCTCCCCCGCAGGGGGAGGGTTAGGGTGGGGGCATTTGGGTCGCTATGCCTTCGCCCACCAGACAACACCAACCCAGCCCGTCCGTTGCCGATGCTGACGGCTAACGACCCGGCGGCGCTTATCCGCCGGGTGTCAGCCGTTCCGCGAACGGGCCAGGGGCTTCCGGTTAGCAAGACTAGGCTCAGCAGCATGGCGACCTAGAAAGTTGGAACCGCCGCAGCGTCCGAATGCGACCTACACCGTCTTCGAGAAGACCGGGCGACCGGCGGTGTGGGCCAGGTGGGCGTCCAACTCCATACCGAGCACGCGGATGAAGTAGCGCCCCAAATCCGTGACGACGAGCCGGTTCCGCTCAACCACCACCAGACCTTCATCGGCAAAAGCGGCGACGCGGGCGAACGCTTCGTTCGTTGCATCGTCGTAGGCCATACTGAAGGGCAGTTCGAGGTTGCACATCAGGTGCATAATCGCAGCGCGGCGGCGGCGGTCATCCTCGGTGAGTTTCATGCCCCGCACGACCGGCAGACGACCCGCGTCAATGCTCTTCTGGTAGCGCCCGAGGCCGTGGTCGTTCTGCGTGAACGAGCCGCCCAGATCGCCGATGGAACTCATACCGAAGGCAACCATATGCGGGGCTGGCTTGGTGGCATAGCCCATAAAGTTGCGGTGTAGCCGACGCTCACGGGCCGCGACCGCCATTTCATCCTCAGAAAGGGCGAAGTGGTCGAAGCCGATCCAGTCGTAGCCGGCGTCGGTCATCTGCTCGACCGCCTGTTGGAACAGGCCGAATTTCTCGTAGGGCTGCGGCAGCCCCGCCGCGTCCACCCGCTTCTGATTGGGCAGCACTCGCGGCAGGTGGGCGTAACTAAAGCAGGCCAGACGGTCGGGGCGCAGCTTGCTAATCGCGTCGAGCGTGCGCCCGAAGACAGCTGCCGTTTGGTAGGGCAGCCCGTACACCAAGTCAATGTTGACGCTGGTGAAGCCCAGTTCGCGGCTCGCATAATAGAGCGCGGCAGTCTGCTCGAAGGGCTGGATGCGGTCAATGGCGACCTGCACCTTCGGGTCAATATCCTGCACGCCAAAGCTCACTCGGTTGAAGCCCAATTCGCGGTACAGCTCAAGCTGCGCCCGATTGCCCACGCGGGGATCCATCTCCACCGAAACTTCGCCGGTGCGCCCATCGCGGTCAATGTCGAAGGCCGCGTCGAGCATGCCCACCAAGCGGCGCGTCTGCTCGGCGTTGAGGAAGTTCGGCGTACCGCCGCCCCAGTGCAGTTGCACCACCTGGCGCCGCCCGCCAAGGTGCGGTACCACCAGCGCAATCTCGCGCTCCACCCGGTCGAGGTAGCTGTCCACCACGCGGGCGTGGCGCGTCACCGTGCCGTTGCAGCCGCAGTAGGCGCAGCGCTCCGCGCAAAAGGGCAAATGCACATAGACCGAGAGGGTGTCTTCCGGGCGAGCCGCCACGGCTGCCAGGGCCGCTAGATAGTCGCTCTCACCGAACGAGTGGCTCCAAACGGGTACGGTTGGATAGCTGGTATAGCGGGGACCCGGCTTATTGTAGTGGTCAACCTGCTCGGGCGTCACGCGCACACGGTTCATGAATCATCTCCTACGCTGCCAAGGCGGCTATAGACCGTAGTTGGGCTGGGCACACTATAACGTTGCGGCTGTCCAACTCCGGTAAAGAGTTGTCGCTGTGGGGTTGCGAGTCGGCTACAATTCTGCACATATCTACACATCTGTGATAAGATGCACAGTTTATTGCAATTCTACCCGCTCTGCCCGACGCTAACACCTTCCAGGCGATCCTCAAGATCCTCGTAGATCGTGCGGAGTTTTTCGAGCGTGGCTTCGTCGGCATCCCAGAAGCCGCGCCCGTTGGCCTCAAGCAAGCGGCGCACCATCCCCGCCGCCGCGTGCGCGTTCAGCTTCGCCAAGCGCTCACGCATCTCCTCATCAAGCACATAGGTCTCGGCGACGCCCTGGTAGACCCAGCCCTCGACCGCGTTGGTAGTCGCGCTCCACCCGTAGGTGTTGTTCACGCGGGCCTCGATCTCGCGGGCACCTTCGTAGCCGTGGGCCAGCATCGCCTCGTACCATTTCGGGTTGAGCAGCTTGGCCCGGCTCTCCAGGCGCACCATTTGGCTGAGCGAACCGACCCGACTCGACGCCGCCGTCACTGCGTCGGAGACGAGCACCGTGGGTTTTTTGCCGCCACGCAGCATCTCAATGCTCTTCGTCACGCCGCCCAGGCTCTCGTAGTAGGTGTCAATGTCAGAGATGCCAACCTCGAAGCTGTCAATGTTTTGGAAGCTGACATCAACCGTCGCCAAAGCTCGTTCGAGCAACGGGCGCGAGTCTTGCCACTCGCCGCCTTTGCCCAGCGTGAAACCCTTGCGGCTCAGGAAGGTCTCACTCAACTGGTCGTCGCCCTCCCAGGCGCCGCTTTCAACCAAATGGTTGACGTGCGCGCCGTAGCTACCGGGCGCATTGGCGAAGACGCGGGTCGCGGCGTCTTCCACCGGAATGCCAAGCTCGGCGGCTTGGGCCAAGGCGTGACGGCGCACCGCGTTGCCGTCGAGCGGCTCGTCAGCGGTGGCCGCCAAACGGGCGGCTTTATCAATCAGGCGCATCTGGTTGCCGAGCAGGTCGCGGAAAATGCCGCTGACGGTAACGACCACATCAACGCGGGGCCGCCCCAACTCGATCAGCGGAATGAGCACCACATCGGTGACGTTGCCCAGTTCATCGGGCACAGGGCGCGCGCCCATCAGGGCCAACACCTGCGCCACGCCTTCGCAGTCACTCTTGAGGTTGTCGCTGCCCCACAGCACAATCGCGACGCTTTCGGGGAGCGCCCCCGTCTCCGCCACGGCGCGCTCCAACAGTTCGTCGGCGAGACGATTGGCTTTCTCAACCGCCAAGGCCGTCGGGGCGCGGGACGGGTCGAGGCTGTAGACGTTGCGGCCCGTCGGCACGACCGAGGGGTCGCGCACGATGTCGTTGCTGGGCGAAGGCGTGACGAAACCGCCGCGCAGCCCGTGGAGCAGACCGTTAATCTCTTGACTGGATCGCAGTCGTGCCAGCAAGTCACCAAGGAACGTAGCGAGCGGTGTCAGATCAACCTTGGGCCCGGGAACCACAAGGGGCGCGCCGCCGACAAACTGCTTAATCGCCTCTTTGCAGATCTGCTCAACCTGCCGCCACTGCTCCTGCGCCTCAAGGTCGGTGGCGATCCGCTCACGCAGCGCGGCATATTCCAGCCCCAAACTACGGGCGACCAACTCGGGCAAACATACGTCTTTGCCGCCCGCCTTGAAGCGGTGGAAGATCGCGGTGAGCGCCAACAGGTCCACCAGTTCCTCACGGCCAGGGGGCTGCCCAAAAACATGCAGGCCAGAGGGAATCATGCGTTCCTCAACCTGCAACAGCTCGTGCGCCAGTCGCGCCAGATAGTCGGGGCCGGGTTCGGCGTTTTCACCCAGACCAAGTTTCGCCGCCAGTTCGCGGATCGTCTCGATCAAACCCTCGTCGGGGCGTTGGCGGTAGCTGTCAATGCTATCCTTCAACTGGCGCAAGCCTTTGTAAAGACCGGCCTGTTGCAGCGGCGGCACGAGATAGCTGACCAACGTCGCGGCACTGCGCCGTTTGGCAATCGCCGCCTCGGACGGATTGTTGACACTATAGAGGTAGAAGTTAGGCAAATCGCCAATCAGGCGCGACGGCCAATCGTCAGCGCCGAGGCCCACCTGCTTACCGGGCATAAACTCAAGCGCGCCGTGCGTACCGACGTGAACGACCGCGTTGGCCTCAAAACTGTAGCGCAACCACGTATAGAAGGCGGCAAAAGCGTGGTTCGGCGAGGCGTCACGGGCCATCAGCATCCGCATCGGGTCGCGTTCGTAGCCGAAGGGCGGCTGAATGCCGACAAACACATTGCCAAGCTGCCGCCCCAGAATCCGCAAGCGGCGTCCGTCGGTCAGCAGTTCGCCAGGCGCCCGGCCCCAACAAGGCTCAATATCGGCAAAAGCCGGGAAAAGGCGGCGGTAATCGTCAACACTGAGCGTTGCGGCGACATTCGCATCAGCTCCGTGGGCCAAAGCGTTCCCGCCGACAATCAGATTACGCAGCGCCTCGGCATCGGTGGGCAACTCGACGGTGTAGCCGTCAGCCTTGAGCGCCGTGAGAATGCCGTGGACACTGCGGAAAACATCAAGGTACGCGGCGGTGCCAATATTGCCCAAGTTTGGCGGGAAGCTGAAGAGCACCAAGGCGATCTTCTTCTCGGCATTGGGCGCGCGGCGCAAGGTCACGCGGCGGGCCATACGCGAGGCGATCAGCTCAATCTCGGGTTCCGCAGGCACGAAACCATTGACCTTCGCCGTCGGCCCACCATAGACGAACGGCTCGGCGGCACCCTCAAGCTCCGGCACGGCGACACTCAGCGCAGCTTGCACTGGGGCGAGACCGCTCCAGTCATTGCGCCAATCCTCAACGCGCTGGAAGGCCAACGGCACCGGGGCGAGATAGCCGACATCAAGGGCTGCCAGGGCCGCACGCGCCTCAGCGGGGCGACTTTCGGCGGGGCCACCAACCATCGCAAAACCACTGGCATTAACCAGCACATCCACTGAACTCTGGTGAGGCGCGTGGGAGCCGCCACCAAGCAGCGCCTTCAACCCGTGGGTGTGGGTGGTGAAAAATTGCTCAATCGCCGGGCGCATATCCAAGCCAGAAGCGTAAGCCATGCGGGCCTCGACGCCACGAGCCTCAATGGCGCGCACGAGCGCATCAAGATGGGCCGTATTGCCGCTCAGGGCGACCGTGCGTAGCGCCAAAATGCCGACCGTCCCGTTGAGCGGCGGCGTCCCATTGGCGCGCTTACCTTTCGCCGCCTTGGCGCGGGTCGCCCGCCACTTCTCATACTCGGCGAGGGAAGCGAAGGGTTGGGGCGCGTCGGGGTGAATCAGCGCCTGCTCCGGGTAGCTCACCGGATCAAGAATGGGGAGTTTGCCCTTGTGATTGGGGACGTAAAATTCGATCAGCAGACAGACCAAGCGGTAGATATTTTCAGGTGAGGCGTTGGTCCAATATTGATGGCTAACAATGTAGGTGTAAAGATCACGGGACTTCCCGGGAATGAGTTTGAGGACTTTGCTCAAATTCCGCAGAACAGCGAGTTGGCGGCGGGCCTCACCGGCACCGCCCTGAGGGCGCAACTTCTTGGCCCACTGGCTCAAGAGTCCGCCGCTCTCCTTCTCCTCGTCGCGGGTGGCAAGGCTGAACTTGCCGATGCGAGTCTGCCTGATCAGCGCCGGGTTGGAGGTAATGATCAAGACGGGGCACTTCACCGCCGTCAGGAGGCGCTCAAGCGGGCGAACATACTCCTCGCCAAAGAGCCGCGCCCCAAAGACGAAACTGGCCCCGTTGAGGTCGCGTTCGAGGCGCCGCCAGCCCGTCTCATCGCGGAGGGAAGCCGCATCGTAGCAAGCGGGCGCGAGCGTAATGCCATGTTCAACCCGCAGGCGTTCGGCGGCGGCGTGCAGGGCCGCCGCGTGGTTTCCATCAATGGTAAGAAAGACAATACGCATCAGTGTGTTTGGTGAGGTGTGAGGCGCGACAGCTTGGGGCGCGCACAACTCACAACCATCAACTAATCGGCGGTAGCCACCCTAGAGTCTCAGCGTCAGATGTCAGGCAGAATGCGTCAGAACGCCTTGCAAATCGGTCGTGTAGTGCAGACTCTGTACTACACGAATAGTCGCACGCGGATAATTTTCCAAGTCGAAGCTTCCCTGGGTGGAAGCGGCCCCGACCAAGGCTGCACTCCAACCAAGTGGTGTGCGCTCAAGCGTGACGACGGGCCTGCACAAGGATCACATGATAGAAACCCTTGCCTACGTGTCGGGCGCGGCCCTTGGTAAAGCCGCAGTCAGCTAGGGTCGCCCGCACCGTATGGTCGTGGATCATCTGAATCTCGGTGCGGCGTTCGCTACGCGGAAAAAAGCCGCCAACACGATGCATGGCGGCAAGCAATGGACTATAGGGAGCGTAGGTGAAAAGCAGCGTGTTTTCGCAGAGACTCGCCAAGTGGCGCAACATCTGGACAAACGGCTCGGCGGAGTAGTGGATGAGGACATCGAAGCACGCGACGAGGTTGTAACTCCCGGTGAGCTCTTCGAGGTCAGACACCCGTGTGGTAATACGGTCGCTGAGACCGGCGTCGAGGGCGGCCTTGGCGGTTGCCTCGGCCATTTGGGGGGCCAAATCGGCTGCCGCGACCTGAAAACCGCGTCGGGCGAGGGCGAGACTAAAGAGGCCGGTGCCGCAGCCAGCATCGAGGGCGGTGGCAGGCGTACCCGCCGGTGGGAGTTCGGCCCACTGTTCGGCGCGGCCCAACATCGTGGTGTGGCCTTCCCGAATAGAACGGCGTACCCCCGAAAGACGCGCCTGACCACCATAGATGGCCGACCAGCGCTCGAACCCAACCCCATCGAAATACTGGCGCAGCCGCGCTTTGTGCTGGGCAGTGTCCACGCAGCGTCCCCAAAATTGCTAGGCGGCGGGGTATGTAGTGCAGAGTAGGTACTACGGTCGTGCAAGCCGATTATAACATAAAAGTCAACCTTGCATACTTATATGCAAAGCCTGTGCAGACCGCGCAGACGGGGCAAGACCAAGGGCTTGGAGTTTTGGTGGTAACACAGCACTACGATGTTCCCAGAAAGTTTCTGATGATGTTGACGGCCCTAAGCGGTGCGGGTAGGGCCACGTCAAAGTCACGCACCGGGAGGCTAAAGCCTCCGGCTACGGGTACGAAGCCCGTCTTCGCGGGCTGATCGAGCCTGCTTCAGCAGACTTGGTAAACGTAGCCGAGAGCTTCAGCCCCACGGCGAGCGACTTTGACGTAGCCCTAAGCGGTGCGGCGTTGCTTGCGCGGTAGATCTAATC
>CAIRDL010000499.1 GCA_903877345.1 uncultured Oscillochloris sp.
ACAGGCTGAGATTCATGCCAAGATTGATCAACACATGGCAGAAGAGCATCGCAAAAACCCCAAGGGCGATGAGGCGTCCGAAGCTGTCGCGGGCTTGCGCCGCAATGCTCAGCGCCTGCCAGAGCAGCAGCGCTTGGAAGGTGATCAGCACTACCCCGCCTAGAAAGCCCATTTCCTCGCCAATCACGGCGAAGATAAAGTCAGTGTGCTGCACCGGCACATAGTTGCCCTGGCTAAAGATTCCACGGGTCAGCCCCGCTCCGAACCAACCGCCCTGGCTGATCGCGCTCAGGGCTTGGATCACGTTATAGCCGTCGTTAAAATCCACCCGTGCCGGGTCAGTAAGGAGGAAATAGAAGGTCAGCAAGCGCCGCCGTTGGTAGTCGTCGAAAATCGCGTCCGAGTGCCAAGCCGCATAAAGGCCACCCACGGCGAGAAGCAGAAGGCCCAGCAACTGGAGGGGTTTGATCCCTGCACCCCAGGCCATCACCAACCAGATCGCCCCAATCACGATGGCGCTACCCATATCGGGCTGGACAACCACGAGCAGCGCGGGAATAAGCGCAATGATCAGCCCGCCAAGCTGAATCTGCCAACGGTCAGCTTGGCCTTCAAAGCGCTGCCAATAGGCGGCCAAGGCGATAATCAGGGCTAGTTTGGCGATCTCTGAGGGCTGGAAGGTGCGGGCACCCACCACAAACCAACTCTGGGCGCCTTCGCTGATCCGGCCAATCACCAGCACCAGCCCGAGCATGGCGGCGGTTCCTAGGTACAGGGGCCGCGACAGGCTCGTAAGCAGTTGGTAATCGAAGCGCGTCACCGCGACCATGAGGCCGAGGCCCAGCACCATGTTCAGCAAATGGCCCGGATAAACCCCCCGCAGCGCGATACCGTTGACTGTCACCGCCGTAAGCGTGGCACTATACACCGCGAGGGCGCTGATCACCAGTAATACGCCCACACAAACTAACAGCGGCCAATTATATTCCCGCCAGCGCCGTGTCTCCATAGTGCGATCCCGCGCTCCGCCACCATAAATCAAAAAAAAAGCGCCGTGTGGGGGTGAAGCACCTTCATCCCCGCACGGCGCACCATTATTCGTAGATCCAGGGGTCACTGGCGCGATTCCACGCGCTAATCAACTCGGCAGGTTGAAAAAAGATCGCCGTCTCGCGTTCGCCACTTGCGGGCGAATCCGAGGCATGGATCAGATTACGCCCAATCTCGAGGCCAAAATCACCCCGGATCGTCCCCGGGGCAGCCTTCGCCGGGTTCGTCACGCCAACCATTGTACGCACCAACTCGACCGTGCCGGCCTTCCCCGACACGACAGCGACCACTACCGGGGCCGAGGTGATGTAGCCGACGAGGGCCGCGAAAAACCCCTTGCCCTCATGCTCCGCATAGTGACGACGAGCCAGGGCTTCGTCCACCTGCATCAGCTTCAGGCCCTGCAACTTCAGCCCCCGTTGTTCAAGCCGTGTGAGGATCGGCCCAACTAGCCCACGCTGCACCGCGTCAGGCTTGAGGATAATCAGTACACGCTCCATAAATTGCCAAGCTCCGTAGTTCCATAGGGCACATTCGCCGCTCAACAATGCGCTGCGAGTATACCATAGCCCTCTACCAGCGTTCACACACAAAAAAGCCGCGTGTGCCGATGACCGCCCAGCCAGCATCAGCGCACGCAGCCCCACCCACAAATCTGCCCAGCCTAGATCGGCACCGCCTCACCAATCCGCTTCGCGGCCCGCCGCATCTCCATCTTCACCAGGCCCAGATTCACACTCCGTTGGGTGATCACGACCAAGATCAACTCTTTGGCTTCCAACAGTAAAATTGACCCGTCCTTAGCATCAATGATCGAGTCGACCAATGTCCCTACCCCAATGCGCTTGGTCGCCTTATCAATCTCACCAAAAACCGCTGCCGACATAGCCCCAAGGATCTCAGCATCCTCTTCTTCAAGGAGCGTGCTCGCCACAACGAGTCCATCTTTGCCCAC
>CAIRDL010000500.1 GCA_903877345.1 uncultured Oscillochloris sp.
GTTCGCGGCCAAACCAACGTCTCGCTTGGCAAGCTTGACGATCTGGTGATCCATATTGATGAAACGCCCTACCCTTCCGTTACGGGTCTCGTCGTACGCGCCGGTCGGCAACGCTTCTTCGTCCCCGCCGCACAACTGAGCGATCTCAACGGCGTCGCCCAACTCAACTCGTCCCTCGTGAACCTTCAACCGTTCCGCCGCCGCGATAACGAGGTGCTGCTCGGCCACGATGTGCTCGACCACCAGATTATTGACATCGCCGGCCATCGCGTTGTGCGCGTCAATGATATTCAACTCACGCGGGTTGGGGCTACCTTCCGCGTCGTTGGCGTTGATACTAGCCTCCAAGCCATTCTGCGCCGGGCAGGTCCCCAAGCCCTGGCCCACCACATCGGCGGCGGCCAGATCATTGATTGGGCCGACCTCCACTACCTCGCCGGCACCGCCCCCGTGCGCCTCAAAGTCTCCTATGACCGTCTGGCCGAACTGCATCCGGTTGATTTGGCCCGGATTGTGGACGCCCTTTCGTTGCGCGAGAGCGCCACGCTCGTCGCTGGCCTCGATGACGAAACCGTCGCGGAAACCCTGGAAGAAGTGAGCGATACCCGCCTCGCCGACCTGATCGAGAGTATGGATCAGGAACGCGCTGCCGATATTCTTGAAGAGATGGACCCCAGCGCAGCGGCTGATGTGCTTGAGGATCTGGACGATACCGTCGCCGAGCAGTTGTTGGCGAAGATGGAGCCGGAAGAGGCCACCGAAATCCAGACAGCCCTGGCTTATGACGAAGATAGCGCTGGACGGATTATGACCACCGAACTCGTGCGGATTACCGAAAGCGCGACCGTCGGCGCGGCCCTCGCCCAACTCCGTGCGTTGGAGGAGGTGCCTAATCCCTTACTCGCCATTTATATCGTCGCCGATGACCAACCTGCGACCCTGCGCGGCATTGTGCGGCTCCGCAATTTGATTTTGGCTGACCCCGCCATGCCGTTGCCCGCGCTGATGGATGAAGATCTCCCCACCATTCACCCTGATGCGCCCGCCGAGCAAGCGGCCCGCCTCTTGGCCGAGTACAACCTGCTAGCGATTCCCGTTATTGACGACCACGAACACCTCGTGGGTATTGTCACCGTTGATGATGCCCTTGCCGTGTTGATGCCCGAAATCTGGCAACGCCGTGGCTCGCGGATGTTCCACTAGGAGGCTCCTATGGCCGCATCAGATGAGACTCTCACGCCGCCGGACAAGGCGCAGCGCCGCCCCCGCCCATCCTTCCGCACCCGCTTGCTCCTGCTGCTGGCGGTCGTCGGCCCCGGCATTATCACCGCCAATGTTGACAACGATGCGGGTGGCATCACCACCTACTCGGTCGCCGGTGCCCATTACGGCTACAGCTTGCTGTGGATGTTGGGCCTCGTTGCCATAGCGCTGATTCTCATCCAAGAGATGAGCGCCCGTCTGGGGGTGATCACCGGCAAAGGGTTGGCCGACCTGATCCGTGAACGGATGGGCATCCGCACCACCCTAGCGATTGTCGGTATTCTCCTCATCGCCAACCTCGCCAACACGGTCAGCGAATTTGCGGGCGTCGCCGCCAGTATGGAGATCTTTGGGATTAGTAAGTTTATCTCGGTACCCATCGTTGCCGTCGGGGTCTGGCTGCTGATCGTCAAAGGCAGCTACAAAATGGTCGAACGGATCTTCCTCGTCGCCAGCGCGCTCTATTTGGCCTATGTCGCTTCAGGTATCATGGCGAAGCCGCCGTGGGGTGAAGTGCTTCAGGCCAGTGTGACGCCGAGTTTCCACTTCGATGCGGGCTACATCACTATCATCGTCACCATTATCGGCACGACCATCGCGCCGTGGATGCAGTTCTACCAACAGGCTTCAATCGTAGACAAGGGGTTGCGCCCGGAGGATTACGCCTACGAACGGCTCGACGTGATTATTGGCTCGATCTTCGCAGTGATTATCGCGGCCTTTATCACCATCGCCTGCGCCGCGACGCTCTTTAAGAGTGGCATCAAGATCAGCACCGCGCAAGATGCGGCCCTGGCCCTGGGGCCGTTGGCTGGCTCAAACGCAGCGGCGCTATTCGCCCTGGGCCTGCTGAATGCCTCAGTCTTTTCAGCGGCCATTTTGCCGCTCTCGACCGCTTATGTCGTCTGTGAGGCATTGGGTTGGGAGGCGGGGGTCAGTCGCAATTGGCAGGAAGCCCCCGTCTTCTTTTGGGTCTACACCACCCTGATCGTCCTCGGGGCGGGGGATCATCCTGCTGCCGATCAAGTCCCTGATTGAAGCGATGCTCGCCAGCCAAACGCTGAACGGCGTCTTGCTTCCAGTCATTCTCATTGCGATGCTGCGGCTGATCAACGACCGCGAATTGATGGGCAATTACGTCAACGGGCGGATTTTCAACTTCATCGCTTGGGCAATGGTCATCGTGCTGATCGGCCTGACGGCGCTGCTCGTCATCACCAGTGTTTTTCCGACCTTCCTGGGAGGCTAGTGCAGCCTCTCGGAAAGCCCTGATGCGTTTTGACCGCTGACGATTGACCGTTGTCTCCGGCGGTCAGTGGTCGCAACTAGTCGGTATTTGCTGCGTGATCCGTGACCGGGCCGCACCCTGCCCTGACCAATCACGCATCACGCATCACCCATCACGCATGAGACGGGAGGGTTTCAATCTTCCGCCTCCCCTACATAATAGGAGCCTATGCCATTCCTCATTGACGGGCACAACCTGATCGGCCAACTGCCGGGTCTTAGCTTGGCTGACCCCGAAGACGAAGCGAGTCTGGTTATGCTGTTGCGGCGTTTTGCGGCTAGTCAACGGAAGCATAAGGTGTGCGTGATTTTCGATGGGGGCGTTTACGGCCACCCCGCCAACCTGAAGGGCTACGGTGTCGAGGTGCATTTTGTGAAAGCTCCCGCCGACGCCGACAGCGAACTGATTCGCCGCATCAGGGCCGTCAGGCAGCGTGATGCGTGGATCGTCGTCAGTTCTGACCGGGCGGTCGTCGGGGCTGCTCGTGCCCACGGGCTTACCGTCGAGAGCGCGCAAACGTTTGCCCGCCGCCTTGCCACCCTCGACGTTCCCGCAGCCCGGCCCGACGCCAAGCCCGGTGACCGCCCACTCAGTCCGGCTGAGGTTGAAGCCTGGCTGCGCCTGTTTGAACCCAAGGCAAACGACGACGCGGCAACAGAGCCACCGCCTGCGCATCGCGTATAATTGGCGGTAGGTTTTGCCTGCCTTGCAGTTGGATTTTGAACTTATGATGCAGCTAGGACTCTGGCTCGAGATTCCCGCCCGCGCCGACTTGGGCCGTCTGTTTGACCAGGTTGCCGCGCTGGGCTTCAGTTCGCTGCACGCGCACTTCCCCGAAGGTTGCGACCTAGCCCTGGCCCGTCGCCTCACCAGAGCTTGTGCGTCGAGTGGCCTCACCCTCGCCGCCGTCTCAGGCTACGCCAACCCGCTCCGCCCTGACGAAGCCCCGATGGGTTCAACCTTGGCCCAACTCGCCGACCTGATCGAACTGCTGCCCCGCCTCAATGTTCGCCGTATTGTCAGTTGGAGCGGCAGCTTCGGCTCTGGGTTGTTCGACGATCACCCCGACAATCATACCCAAGTCGGGTGGGATGCCCTGTGCGCCAGCGTTGACGAACTTATGCCGCTGCTCGATGCGGTCGAGGCGGTGCTGCTGTTTGAGCCTTACTACACTCATGTGCTTGGTGTGCCGAGCGAAGTGGTGCGTTTCTGCACCGAGTTCAATTCACCCTACCTGGGTGTCGTCCTCGACCCGCCCAACATGCTGCCGCCCGCCACGTGGGCACGCCAAGCTGAGTTGATTCCTGCCGATGTCGCCACCCTCGCCCGGCATGTCGGCCTCGTTCACCTGAAAGACATGCGGTTGCGCGACGGGAAACTCGACTTGCCCGGCCCCGGTCAGGGCGAGCTTGACTACCCGACGTTTTTCGCCGCGCTGGAAGCCGCCGGCATCAGTGCCCCCGCGATTATCGAGCACGTCACCCTTGAGGAAGCGCCCGCCGCACGAGCTTTTGTCCTTAGACAAGGTTCAGATCAGCTTTCCAGTGTGCGCCATGCGTAGTGCGGGCTTCCAGCCTGTCAAATGCGCGTCGGAAGGCGGGAAGCCTGCACTACGGGTAAACCTGAACCCTGGCACCTGAAACCTTGTCTTACACCGCCCGTCGCACACTCAGCAGGGTTATGTAGCCGAGCAGCATCATGCAGGCGATCATCCCGCTGACGCCGACGATGCGCGGGTAGGCACTAGGGTCGCCAAAGACAGCCAGGAGATTGCTCGTCAGGGCGCGTGGGCGCAACAGGGCGTCCCAAGAGTTCCAGCGCAGGAAGCGCCCCACATAAACGCCCACGCCGCTTAGGGCGGCAGCACCCAGTACGACACCCCAACCCGCCGCTTTGCCCAGGTGCGCCCGCATCGCCCCTTGCACCGCGAAGAGCGAGGCGATGCCCAAAAGGAAGCCCGCCCACGCGAAGGCCAGCATCGTCCCTACGTCGTACCACCAGACAAAGTCCATCCCCGGCAGATGCACCAGATCCGTCATCAGGTAAGGCGCGTTGGGTAAAAAGAGCAGCCAAAGGGCGAAGACCGGCACCGCCGCCGCCGCCCCCAACGGCCCACGTCCGGCGTGCCAAGCCACCCACAGCGCTGCAAGGTAGGGCAGCCAGGCCAAAAAGAGGTTCCAGATCAGGAACCGGTAGCCCCCCGGCCCCAAGATGTCACGCCCGACCAGTAGCCCCACAGCCAAAATGCTGGCCGCTAGACAGGGCAAGAGGAGCCGCGCGGTCGCGAAACGGTAGAAAGTTGCCAAGATTGTTCTCCGCCTTAGGTTCGCCAAAAAGCTTGTGTCCCCATTTTTCCCTAAGCGCACCCGCGCTGCGACTGTCTGAGACCGCCGGGGCAGGCACCTATAACACCTGAGCCACGCACTCAGGTGCTTGACATAGGTGACCGTTCCCCCCGTGGGTGGGGACGACGTATGTAGGGGCGAAACATCGCCTGAGGCTGTGTATGGCAACGCATAATGTGAATCAGGCGATGCTTTGCCCCTACGGGGGCGTGGATACCCCATAGGCGTGGGCGCGCCCGTCACACGCGGGCGCGCACCCGTCACACGCAGGTGCTTACCGCCGCACCAACGGGATGTACACGAGCATGCGCGTCGGGGCGGTGAGTTCCACCGCCCGGGTGTTGTCCCACCCGGCGGTGCCGACCGTGTTCCCCGCCACCGTTACCGTCACCGCACGCCCCGGTGCGCCGCAGACTGGCGTGTCCGGCCCGATGGCCTCCACCTTCACCATGAAGCCTACTTGGTCGCCAACTTGCCGCGTCACGCTGCGCCCACAGACGGTCGCCCCGATGCGCGCCTCGACCGCCGCACCAACCGTCGGCGCGACCCCGTTCACTGTACCCAGCACGCCGTACACCGTTGCGGGCGGTGCGCCAAGCGTGTTCGCCAGCGTTATGCCACTTGTGATCGTCGCCGTACTACCCCGCAACAGCAGATCACTCGCCTGGGTCGCGTAGATCCAGTAGCCACGCCCAAAGGCCAGCTCCGTCAGGTCGCTCGCCCAACTCGGCGCGGGCGCAGGTGCGTACACCTTCCACGGGTCAAGGGTGTCGGTAGGCACATGGCTGTACACAATGCTATAGCGCCCTGTGATCGACCCAAGCGCCAGCCCCACCTCGCGGCTGCTTGCTACCGGGTACGAGAACAGGTTCCACCCTGCCACAGGCAGCGATACGTGGACGCTGCTCATTAGGGCGTAGAGCCCCTGACCCTGGTTGGGGATGGACGCCCGGTTGAAGTAGGTGTCCAGCGTCGTAGTGATCGGGCGCCACGCCTGATCTGTCTCGCTGCGGTAGTAGACCTGGATACCCTCCTCCTCGCCGGCCGGCACCTCCGCGTCCAGGTAGCTGAAGCTGAGCGCTGTCCCGCTCAGCACCTCCGTCGCCGTCAGCCAGTCCGTCGAGGTCGTGAAGCGGTAGCCTTGGCCGATCAGCGTCGCCCACGTCGGCCGTGGCGGTAGACTGCTCGTCGTCTGGAGCAGCAGGAACTGCCCCTCCGCGAAGGTTAGGTTCGCCCCCACCAGCATCACGTCGCCCTCCGCTGAGGAGACCGGGGCGCCGCCAACCCGCGTGAAGGTCAAGCCAGCACTAGCCCGGTCGTTCGTGCCACCGGCCATCGCCCGGTCGTTCGTGCCACCGGCCATCGCCCGGTCGTTCGTGCCACCGGCCATCGCCCGGTCGTTCGTGCCACCGGCCATCGCCCGGTCGTTTGTGCCGGCGTTCCCATCCATCGCGTAGCTCGTCACCGTCTCCCAGACGGGCGTGCCGTCAGCCGTGTCCGCTGTCGCCAGATGGAGGTAGGCCCCCGGGATCCAGTAGGGCAGCGTGAGCGTGCCGCGATAGATGCCGCTGCCGTCATTGCTGATACTGGCCAGCGCCGACAACGAGTCGTCGTCCAGCGGGTAGAGCCGCACGCTCAGGCTCCCAGTACCGGTTGGCAGCCCCGTGACGCGCACCTCCAGGGTGGTCGAGGTGACCGGCGTGATCTGGATATCGGGATGCCAGTCGGGCCGGCTGTGGAGGGTCAACTGCTCGCGGCCCTCCTGGATGGTCTCGCAACCGAAGCGGGCCGCGACGGGTTCGAACAGGCAGAGCTTGTCGCCGACGCGGGCGCCGCGTGCGAGCATCTGGTCGCTGTTGGCTCGGCCCAGGGAGATGAGCTGGGTGTAGCTGGTATCCGGCGCGCTGTGGCCGTGCTGGAAGAGATAGGCCCGCGCTGTCAGGCTGGGGATAACCCGCCCGCCGGCCTCGTCCACGGTGTAGAAGATCGGCACCGCGAGGCGTGCGGTTGGCGTGAAGGGCGCGACCGCTCCGATCTCGGTGAGGGCCAGGGGCAGACGGATCGGCCCGGCAGGGAGCGCGCTCAGGGCCGCCGTCGGTGCCCGGAGGGCGGGGAAGAAGATGCTGATCGTCTCCCAGTCGGCGCGCCCGGTGGCCTGGTTGGAGAAGGTGCGGTCGCAGCCGGGGCTCCAGCCGGCGCGGGTCTGGAACTGCCAGGTCGCGGCATAGGTGTCGCTCATCATGCCGGGGCAGGTGCTCACTGGGATGACCTGGCCCTGAGCGTCGAGGCCGAGGTAGTTGTCCTGGAGGAAGAAGAGGTAGTGGCCGAGCTCGTGGACCAGGGTGCGCGGCCAGTCCTCGCTCAGGTTGCCGCTGCTGGCACCGAAGCGGTTCCAGACGGCGCCCATACGCACCTGGCCGGGGCCATAGAAGAGGCTGGGGGCGGCCCGGTCGCTGAGCTTGATAGAGGCGACGCCGCCGATCAGGGCTGAGGGGCGCACGCGGTTGGAGGCGTAGACGCGGATGTCGGCCCGATCCCAGTTCTCACGATCCTGGAAGATGGTGACGCTGCCGAGGGCGGCCTGGCCGTGGGTGGCCTGGAAGAGCAACTCGGAGGCGCGGGCCAGGTCGCCCTTGA
>CAIRDL010000501.1 GCA_903877345.1 uncultured Oscillochloris sp.
AACCCCCTTGCGGCGTGAACCGCTCAAGATCGCGCCCCTGATCCGCGAGGCCACCCGCCACCTGCAAGCGCTCGCTGAGGTGCGCGCCGTCCAACTCAGTTACGACTTGCCCGAGGCGCTGCCCTTGGTCTTTGGCGACCGCACAGACTTGGCTGAGGCGCTGAGCCGCTTGGTGCATAATGCGATCAAGTTCAACCACGACGGCGGGCGGGTCGTCGTCACCTGTCGGGCCAACGAGGAATGGCTGTCGGTGAAGGTGGAAGACACCGGAATGGGGATTGCGCCTGAAAAACTGCGCCTCATTTGGGAAGCGTTCGGGCAGGCTGCCGATGATGAGCAACGCGGCGTTGTGGGCATGGGGCTTGGGTTGGCGCTGGTCAACCATATCGTTAGCGCCCACGGTGGCGAGGTTGCGGCAACCAGTCGGGTGGGGCAAGGCAGCACCTTCGGCTTCCGCCTGCCACTGAACCCAACGCCTACGCCCGCCTTGGCACTTCCACTGTCTGGTGAGGCATGAGCGTTCCATTCAGAGGAGTTGTCTGTGTCTATACGGCTAGAACCTGGGTCGCCTCCTCTGCGGATTTTGGTGGTTGAAGATAACCCGATCAACCAACAATTGGCGCTGCGAATGCTCAAGCGGCTCGGCTACCAAGCAGATCTGGCCGTTGACGGCATCGAGGGTCTAGCGGCGGTACACGCCCGGCCCTACGATCTCGTCCTGATGGATGTGCAGATGCCCAAGCTTGATGGGCTGGTCACAAGCCAACGCATCCGTGCCGAGTTGCCGCCCGAACGGCAGCCGCACATTATTGCTCTAACGGCGAACGCTGCTCCGGGCGACCACGAACGCTGTTTGGCCGCCGGGATGGACGACTATCTCAGCAAGCCGGTCAGCCTCGCGGCGCTGGCCCAAGCCCTGAGCAAATTCCAGCCCGCCCCAGTGGTCGTGCCCCCGCCCGCCCTGCTCACGCCATCGCCACTCGTGGCACTGCCAACCTGGGACCCCGCCCCGCTCAGGCGGCTTGCCGAAAATCTTGGCCCGAACGCCGACATGCTTTTGCGCGAGTTGGTCAACTCGTTTTACGACGAGGCCGGCCAGATGCTGCCGAAGTTGGCGACGAGTCTGGCGTCTGGCGCGGTCACCGACCTGCGGCGGTACGCCCATACGTTGAAGTCGCATGGGGCTACATTTGGCGGGCTGGCCTTCGAGGCGCTTTGCCGTGAGTTGGAGCGGGTGACGCTGGCGGGCAATCTCGAGCAGGCGGCCCAACTCATTCCCCGCGTCGAGGCCGAGTTTGCCCAGTTGTGTGTGGTTCTTCGCAATACGGTGCCAAGTTAGGGGATGGGGGAGAGCACCCTTACTCGGCCCGTAACCAAAGCAACGCCTCTACCGTTTGACAATTAGACGGTGGCGCTACCGTTGCCCGCACATGCCCGCGAAGCATTTACGCCAAGGAGCACCGATGCACCCCGAAACCCCGCGCCTCGCTGAACAACTGGCGCAGCGTGGCCTCACGCGCCGTGATTTTCTGGCCTTTTGTGGGGCCATTGCCAGCACGCTCGCCTTGCCACGCGCCGCTTACGCCGCCACGGTTGCCACTGCGCTCGAAAACCGCCTTGTCAACGGTCAGCGCCCGCCCGTTGTTTGGCTCGAGTTTCAAGATTGCACCGGCGATACCGAGTCGTTTCTGCGCTGTAATGACCCGGCGGTCATTGATGTTCTTTTCGATGTGGTCGCGCTCAACTACCACGAGACGCTGATGGTTCCCGCCGGGGCTGCTGCGACCCGTTCCCTTGAAGAGACGGTGGCGCGCTATGCCGGTCAGTACATTTGCATTGTTGAGGGCGCGCTTCCCACGGCGGCGGGGGGTGCGTTCTGTCTCATTGGTGGACAGAGCGCGCTCAGTATTGCCCAAACGGTGATCAGTCAAGCGGCATTGACGATCGCAGCAGGGGCATGTGCCGTTGATGGTGGCTTACCCGGTGCGCTGCCGAACCCCACGGGTGCCGTAGGCGTTGCTAGTGCGGTGCCTAATGCCCCGAACCTGATCAACATGCCCGGCTGTCCCGTCAATGGGGTGAATCTTATGGCGGTGTTGGTCTATTACCTGACCAATGGTGGCCTGCCGCCCCTCGATAGTCAACGCCGCCCCCAAGCGATCTACGGCTCCCGCATTCATCAGCACTGCCCGCGCCGTGGACACGGGGAGGTTGGCTTCTACGGTGATGCGCGCCATCGCAATGGTGGTTGTCTGGAAGAATTGGGCTGCAAGGGGCCGGTCACATACAGCAACTGCTACCAGCAAAATTGGAATGGCGGCACAAGTTGGCCGATTGGAGCCGGGGCGCTCTGTATTGGCTGCACCAACGCCAAGTTCTGGGATACGATGACGCCCTTTTTTGGGGGCGGCGGCGATGGTGACAACGATGGAGGCGACGGCGGTGATGATGATGACGATTAAGCCAAGGGGGCAGGGGGCAGGGGGCAGGGGGCAGGGGGCAGGGGGCAGGGGGCAGGGGGCAGGGGGCA
>CAIRDL010000502.1 GCA_903877345.1 uncultured Oscillochloris sp.
CACATTCCCCGCAGCATGACCAGCGCAGCCCATGTGACTACGCTCCTTCGCCGTGCCCTCGGCCTTGCTGGTGCCCCTTTGCTTCGGCGTACCCCCGTCGCAACGCAGGCCCGTCACGTCGCACTCTCCGCCGCAGTGCTGCTCTACGAACAAGGCGACCCGACGCTCGCCCCCGCCGCTGTTTGGGAGGCGCTGCTTGACCGTCCCGGCACCCGTGCTGCCATTGCCGCGCACCTGACCGCCGCCGCACACGGCGAGACCAGCCACCAACTGCTGCCCACGCCTGCGTCCATTGGCCCGCAGACCAGCGTAAGCGCCGAAATCCTCGCCGCTAGTTGGCCCGCCTTGCGCCGCCTCGTCGCTTTGGCAATGGAGCAAACCCTTTGGCTTGGCGATCTGCGTGACACTTTGACCCAGATTGCCCGCGCCGCTGTCACTGCTGGTGTGCGTCCGCTCTTGCTGCTTGAAGATGTCACGGCGTTTCGTGTTTTAGGCGACCGCCTGCTCGACTATCTGCTCGATCTGACGAGCGGCCACTTCGATGCAGTCATCGGGGCCACCACTGGCTTTGAGCGTACCCAATTGGCGGGTGCGACCCTGCTCAGTGACCTGACGCACCTCCACCAACGGCTCCGCGCTCGTTTGGTGCTTACCGACGACTTGGGCCGAGCCTATGGTCTTGATGACGAGGTGGTTGCCTTAACCCGTGGCTACCTGGGCGCAATCCGCAATGCTTCGCCCGACCCGGCCCTCGCCACCTACGATGAGGCGTTTGGCCCCGGACTCTATCCCTTTACCGAAACAGTCCTGCGCCGTGCCTGCGCCGCGCTCCACGAAGAAGGGAATCCGCGCCAGACGCCACGGCTCTTCCTCGAGTACGTCCTTGGTGCGGCCCTCCTTTCGCCCGATCTGCCGCCTACGGTACTGGATCGCTCGCCCTACCTGAACCCACCGCCTGCCCTCTTCCTCGCGACTGATGCCCCTGACCCATCGTTGCGCGCCCTGCTCCGTTGGTACGGCCACATTGGGGCCGACGCCATCACCCTTGACGAACGCATCGCTGCATTATGGGGCGTACCCATCCCGCCAGACCTGCTCCACAATGGGCAGATCCGAGTCGCCCGCACGTATGTCCCCTCGCCTAGCAGCAGCACCACCCCCGTATCCGCCGATTGGCACCGCGAACTGCGCGAACTGCAACAGTGGCTTGACCAAGGCGGCCTCTACCCCAGCCGCGAGACGCTCAAGACTGGGATCGAACGGGCCATCCTTGCCCTCGGCGACCCACGCGCCCTCGGTAGCCCCACCGCGCTCTCCACTAGTCGGGCCGAGATCGCCTATGCTCGCGGTGACGAACGGATCCCCATTGCCCTTGGGCGGGCGAGCGGCGATCAACCCGTAACTCGTGCCTCGCCAAAACTCTTCGTCCACGGCTTGCCTGAAGAGCAGGCGATTCTGGAGGAATTAGCCTACCTAGCGCTTACTCGCGCTGAGCTTGGGCCGCTCTGTCGCAACCTAGCCTTGACCCTGGCGTGGGCACATGACCATTTTTGCACCTATCAAGCTGCGATACGCCAGTTGTTCTTCGACCAGATCGGCCTATCCACCGAACATTTTATCCTGATCGCTTGGCGCATGCTCGCTGGACTACGCGGCGAACCTCTTGACGGCCCACCGAACCTGCATCCCAGCGCCAAGAGCGTCGTTTCACCGTGGTCAGACGGCGCACAACGGGTCTGTGCAGCGGCGGGTACCGCACTGCTTACCCGGCATGAACTCTTCCGTCGGCTCTACATCGGCACCTTCACCCTGCGCGACACCCTGCTCGACCGCACCCGGCTTGATGCCGCCCTCGCTGACTTCAAGCCTGAGGTAGCCCTCGTGCGTCTCGCTGATCTGCCGCTCGCTGCGCTCAGAACGACGCCCTTCCGCGTGCGCCCTAGCGGCGAACGTCTCTACGATCTGCTCGCCATCTTGCAGCCATACGCCGCTGCGCTGCTTCGGCTCGACCTCGCCGCCGCCTTGCGCCGTGACACGACCGATCTGACCGCATGTGCCGCCCATCTCGCCGCCCAAGTGCAGGTGCAACACGGGGAACTACGCCGCCAACTAAGCTTGCTGCACTGGCGCTGCGGTGAAGTCGGGGTAGTTTGGCGCGAGCCTTGGGATGCGGCGCTGACGTTCCTCACGGATAGCGACGAAACAGCACTGACCATCCTGCAAGATCAGGTGACGACCGCCCTTGCGGCGGCTGAAGCGACCAACAACGACCTCTGGGCCTACCAAACCCTCCGCCATAGTCTGCAAAGCGTGCTTGCCCACCCCTATTGGGCCGCAAACGAGGCGCTACGTGCCATTCAGGCTGCCTTACTCCGCACTGCGCGCGCCCGTTACCGTGACTCAGGCAAACTGCTTACGGCAACCCCCGACTATCGCGCCCTGCTCAAGACCGTGCGCCAGCTTCGCACCAAGCTACGGGATGGGTAGAGACGCAAGATATTGCCGCTCTACCCCTTTGGGGCCATGCGGCCCTCCGCCGACGGTTCACCGCAAACTGTCAAGTTGGGTTGAATCATGCATGCATTAAGCATGTTTCAAATGAGCTTGACCGTTTGGGCCTCGCGCCGCTAGGGTGAGTACGGTGGGTGGGGCGATGTCCTCGCTGGCTTCGACAAGCTCAGCCAGCGGGGACGCTGCTGGCGAGGACGCTGCTGGCGAGGACGTTGCCTGAGCTTGTCGAAGGCAACACCCGGCTTCCCGTTCGTCGCGTCGTCTGCCATCCTAAACTATCAAGCTGGAATGGCCGATTCTGAACCATGCTTTACACTTGAACCCTACCCCGTGCGCTTTGCGGCTTTGCGGCTTTGCGGCTTTGCGTCAGATCGCCAAACTGTAAAGCTCGTTTGAAACATGCCTTAGCGTTGATCATCCTCAGCCGGCCCTTCCGGCTGTACCTCCACACCATCGTACACCTCGGCTAACGTCAGTGTACCCCCCACTGACGGCAAAATCAGCATAGGCGTGAACGCTGGCACTTCCTCAAACATCCATTGACCGTTTGCTTGACGCACGTAATGTTCCATCTGATGCTTGTCTTGGGCGATGAGCACATATTCTTGGAGCGTGGCGATGCTGCGATAATGCTGGAACTTCATCCCACGATCATACCGCTCGGTTGATGGTGACAAGACCTCAATAATCACGCTAGGATTAGTCAACGTATCACGGCGGTCATCAACAAACTGGAAGGGCCTACACACAACCATCACGTCAGGATAGGTGTTTAAGCCCGATGGCATGACCTTGAGGCGCATGTCGCTGCTAAAGACCCGACAACCCGTGCCGCGTAGTTGAGCGTGCAGCGCAGCAAACACATTGCCACTGATCAGATTGTGCGCTACCGTCCCTCCTGCCAACGCAAAGACTTCGCCGTCAATATACGCATGTTTTTGGAGGCTTGCACGTTCGGTCGCAAGATACGCTTCTTCCGTGAGATACGGCTTGGGTTGTGCGCTCATGACCTACCTACTTCCTGCTTGGATGCGCTACCGATGGCAGCGCTACGGTCACACCTTTGCGCTGCTGGTTAGGATACTGCAACTAGCGTAGCTACAGCGTCAATGCTACACGAGGCTAATGATGGAACCACATCCGCTCGATGAGTCTATTGCCGCCACGCTACGCGAGGTGGACGAGTTAGCTAGTCGTGACCGTGCAGGCCAGGCGTATGCTGAAGTGCAGGCCAGGATGGGCTACCTCCACACGTTGTTGCAATGTCTGGAGCGTGAACTAGCCGGGCTACGACAAGATGTCGTCAGTGCTTCCGCCGAAACACTCTGGCGGCAGACTGTGGATGACGTGCGGGCCAAGGAGCCGGACTGTCTGCGCGCTCCAGCAGCGGCGTTGATGGCTGGCAATCTTGACCTCCTCCGACTGGTGGAGTATACTTCCGCGTCTATTGCCCTCGTTCAAGAGCGCCGCTCTGTGCTACGCCGGATGCACTCGCCAGAATCTGAGACGTAGGGTTCTGGCGATTCTTGTGTGTCTAACCGGCCTGTGAACCCTCAATATCACGGCGCAAGTGATAATAATTATGCAGCGCCCGCAAGTTAACCGCCAGCTTGCCATGTGGGTTCAGCAATTGGTTTGGGTCGTCGTGACAGACCGGACAGGCACAGGGGAGCGGCGATTCAAGGACTTCGGCGAAGCTGTAGCTGCGTTGCCATTCACGGAAGTGAGGGCTAGGTAGCTTATAGCGACGGAATGGCTCACTGTAGAAGATACCGCCCCTTGCTGCATCCTTGATCGGCGCACCTGAGTCGGCTGACTCGATACCAAGACGTGCAAGCGCCTCCAACACCGGCACAGAACTGACCCCCAACATATGAATGCGCGATCCCACAGCCTCAAGTGCCGCCTCCGTCCGACGTAACACCTCATCACGAGCGTTCGCAACCTTGCCAGCCAAAGAGCCGAGTGCGAATCGCTGGTAGCCCATCGCAGCTAGGGCTTGGGCAACGTAGAAGATCTGCTCAACATCCTTACCTTGAATGACCCCGATCACCTCAATGTTCTCTGGTAGAACATTGGAGCCTTGTTCGATCAGCCAACGGGCTTGGGTCAAGTTCTGAGTCAAACGTTGCAGAGCGTCGGCAGGGTCATGCACTCCAGCGTTAAGTACATCAAGGTGGCAGATCCCTACTACGGTGTTAAGACCTGCTGCAAGCTGGATCTGTCGGTTCAAAACCACTTCGGGTGACGGGCTACGACCAGCACGATGATACTGAAATGCGCCACTATCTACGATCAGTTCCGTTGGTGCGGAGGGCCAACGGCCCACATGCCAGGTTAGACTAACATTTGGCGGGCTGATCAAGGTGCGTACATCGGTAAAGTAGCGCTGATAGACTGGGTCGCTGTGCGTCCAGGAGATGAAGTATTTCATAGACTGACCTATCACCATGAGATGGTGGCATTGTAGATTAAAACGCGGGCCATGTGCCTGCACACCGAGCCGCTGAGCATTTGCTCAGCGGCTTTTTTGTTGTTCTCAAAACTAGAACTTTGTACCACCTTACATCGCTGTTGGCAAGGAGCCATCGTGATCACTCGTTTCGGCAAAAAGGTGCGCTATCTACGCGAGCGTGCCGGTCTAACTCAATCCGAGCTTGCGTATGCCATCGGTTTAAGCGACCAATCGAAGGGTTTTATCAGCGAAATCGAGAGTGGCAAGAAGTTGCCGAAGGCCATGCTCGTCCTGCGCCTTGCTGATCACCTTGGCGTCTCAACTGACTATCTGCTGCGCGATGACCTCGGTGCAGACTTGGACGATTTGACCTAACTATGCCTATCAGTTACTTCATCCCTGACTGGGATGACCGCGTTGACCCTAACTACGATTTCCTCGCCGACAAGCACACCCCGCGCCGTAACCCCTATCACGATGACCGCTACGCCCATGAGATCTACGCACCAAACCCACTCTACGATGGTGTGTTGCTCTCGCGGGCAGTGATTGATGATGCCGGGAAGAAACTTGAGCATCTAATGAGTTCACAGTCTGTCCATACCTATCTACGTTTGCCAAGCACCTATAAAGTTTTAGGTGACTGTGGTGCATTTAGCTATTGGGAAGAAGAAGTACCGCCATATTCCACATCGGACATGGTTAGTTTTTATGAGATTCTGGGTTTTGACTATGGAGTATCCATTGATCATCTCATTCTTGCCCATGCCGATGCGGAGCGACGGCGACGTCAGGAACTAACTCTGAGTAACGCGGCAGATTTTCTGGCTGAGCACAACCAGGAATGTCGCTTTATCCCCATCGGCGTGGCCCAAGGATGGAATCCAGCGTCCTACTGCTACGCGGTGAAGAAACTTCTTCAGATGGGCTACACGTATCTTGCCCTGGGGGGTCTTGTACGTAGCACTACAGAGCAGATCCTCGCTATTCTTCAGACAATCAAGCCCGAACTGCAAGCTAACACCCAACTCCATCTCTTTGGTGTCAGTCGCCCCGAATACGTCGAGACCTTCGCCCAACTTGGTGTGACCAGTTTCGATAGCACCTCTCGGCTCCGGCGGGCTTGGATGGATGGACGGCGCAACTATTTCTTGGGCAACATGACCTTCTCAGCCATCCGCGTGCCTGATGCCCACCGACTCGTGAAGAAAAAGCCAACCATTGACCAGGATGTGGCGTTGCACCTAGAGCAGATCGCACTCTCCGCTCTGCGAACCTATGGCGCAAATAAAGCCGCTGAAAACTTGGAGGAAGTCTTAGCGGCAGTGCTGGCCTATGCTGAACTTGCCGACCAAGTGACAACGCACACCCGGAGTGATTACCGCGAAACATTAGTCCGCCGCCCTTGGGACTACTGCAAATGCGCTATCTGTGAGGCCATTAAAGTGGAGGTGCTGATCTTCCGGGGCAACAATCGCAACCGACGACGCGGCTTCCACAATACCTGGCAACTCTACAAACAACTGCACGGCTACGAACAAGAACTCCCACCACCGCTTAATGCCGCCGATGCGCTAGAGCAGCACGCACTCCGTCTATAACCCAACACCTGTGCGCTGTGTGGAGATACACGGTCACAATGTGTTACGACGTAGAAGTACATAGCTACAGCATGGCGCAATCCCATCCCACCTTCCCCCTTCGCAGAGGTGCCATTTGGCGCGTGCCACCCCAAACAGCCCACCCGCCTATACCACTTAGCAGGCATGCAAGGTCACTTGGCAAGACATGCAAGGTCACTTGGCAAGACGTGCAAGGTCACTTGGCAGGCGTGCAAGGTCACTTGGCAGGCGTGCAAGGTCACTTGGCAAGCGTGCAAGGTCACTTGGCAAGCGTGCAAGGTCACTTGGCAAGCGTGCAAGGTCACTTGGCAAGCGTGCAAGGTCACTTGGCAAGC
>CAIRDL010000503.1 GCA_903877345.1 uncultured Oscillochloris sp.
CGCCAACGACGAGGCGACCGCCTTGCAGCAAGCCACCAATGCGGGCGAACTGGAGGCGCGGGTGCGGGTAGCCCTTGAGCATCAGCGCGAACGGCTTGAGCGCGGACGCTTCTTCCAAAAGCTGAGCACCCATTTGCACCGGATCATGGAGGCGGAGGCCACCGCGTATCGGAACACTAGCGCGGGGCCGGTGCGTGTTGGGCGGCTTGAACTTGACCCTCTGCGCCACCACGCGGCCATAGATCGGCGGGCGGTGCCGTTGTCGCGGGGCGAGTTCGACCTCCTCCTCTACATGGCCCGGCGCAACAACCAAGTGCTCTCTGCGGAAATCTTGGCGCGGGAGGTGCTGCATTACGCCGCCTGCTCGCCCACCGAAGCCCGCGAACTGGTCAAAGCCCGTATCCATCGGCTGCGCCAGAAGATCGAAGCCGACCCCCGTGCGCCCGACATGATCGTCAGTATTCGTGGCGCGGGGTACATGCTTACGGGTGGCAACGAGGCTTAGGTTTCAGACCGAGTGTATTGAGCCGTTTTGGGTGGCTTGAACAGAGCGACGGCAAGGGGCAACCGGGTTGCCCCTTGTCGCTTTTTTTGCTTAGGGATGCGGAAATTTTTCATCATCCAAGTTGAGCAAATGATCCGTGATGTGTGATCCGTGACCGGGCCGCACCCTGACCGATCACAGAACAGACGGGCTATCTTAAAGCTTCCGCTTTCCTTTTAGACAAAGTTCTGGCTCCTTCTCCTTCGGCAAATCTACAATCTGAAATACGTCTTAGGGGCCAGCGTAGCCGCTGAAGAATCGCGGCGGATGTAGGCAAACCGACAATTCAATCCGTAACGATTTATGGTAGGATTCGCCGGTGTGAGCGGCTTGCATCCGCTGGAGACGAAAGGAGCGCTTGTGGTCGGGAAAATTTGTGTCGTAACGGGGGCCAACGCAGGGATTGGGTACGTCACCGCCCTTGAGTTGGCGCGGATGGGAGCCACGGTAGTCATGCTCTGCCGGAGCCGTGAACGGGGCGAGGCGGCTCAAGCCGCGATTGTGGCCGCGACCGGCAACCGCCAGGTTGAACTGATCCTCGCCGACTTCAGCGCCCTCTCCAGTGTGCGGGCGGCTGCCACCACGTTACTGGCCCGCCAGTCCCGTATTGATGTTCTCGTCAATAATGCCGGACTCTATGTGGATGGGCAGCAGCACAGTGCGGACGGCTACGAACTCATGTTTGCCGTCAACCATTTGGCTCCTTTTCTGTTCACCAATCTACTGCTCGACACGCTCAAGGCCACCGCGCCCGCCCGGATCGTCACGGTCGCCTCATCGGGCCACACCTCTGGGCGCGGACGCTTCGATGCGCGCCTCGGCTGTACTGCCGAGGGCTTTCGGGCCTATGCCGAGTCGAAGTTGGCGAATGTGCTTTTTACCTATGAACTGGCCCGTCGGTTGGAAGGGAGCGGCGTCACCGCAAACTGTCTGCACCCCGGCGTCGTACGCACTAACCTCGCCACAACGACGCAAGGGCTGTTCAGCTTCGTCTTCGGCCTCTTCCGACCTTTTATGCTCACGCCTGAGCAGGGTGCCCAGACCTCAATCTATTTAGCCACCTCCGCCGAGGTTGAGGGCGTGACCGGCAAGTACTTCACCAACCGCCGCGCTGTGCCCAGTTCCCTCCTCTCCCACGACCAAACGCGCCAACAGCATCTCTGGAACTTGAGCGAAGACTTGGTGCAAACCGCTGCATCAATTGGAGCCTGAGATCGGGTTTCAGATTGCAGCGCCACTTCAGCTTAGGGCGTTCTGATGCGTTTGATCTGAAACCTGAACCCTTGCCTCAGGCTTGGCCGTGGCGCTGCGCCACGGCGGCAGCGTAAATCGCCTCGATGGTACGGGCCGCCTGCTCCCATGAGAGTTCGGCAAGCGCACGGGCGCGGGCGGCGGCACCCAGGCGTGCGGCCAACGCCGGGTCGTCAAGGGCCAATTCGAGCGTTGCGGCCAAGGATTCGGCACTGCCAAGGTGGGCATAAAGCCCCGTGTCAGCGAGAATCTCGCGGGCCACAGGCGTCTCAAACACGACGGTAGGCAGCCCCATCGCCATATAGTTGGCGATTTTTCCATTGCCCTCGGTCATGCTCATCTTGGGGGCCACGGCCACATCGCCAAGCGCCAAATAGCTATGGAGGTCATGGTAGTTGATGCGACCGGGCAGCGTGACGTGCTCAACAACACCGAGACTAGCCGCGAGGCGCCGGTAGCTGTGAGGGTCAGGGTGGCCCATAATTAGAAAATGCACCTCGGGTCGGCGGGCGGTGAGCAGGCGGGCGGCCTCGATCAGCAGATTGGTACCCTGGTACGGGGCCAACAGACCGATGTAGACCACGATTCGGCGACCTGGGGGAATACCGAGTTGGGCGCGTAGCTCGTCACGCTGGGCGGCCCAAACGGGCGAACCATCGTAGGGGCGGAAGCGCTCGGTATCCACCCCGTCGGGTACCGCGTGGAGCCGTTCGGGGCGCACGGCACCCGTGCGGCGCAGCAATGCGGCGGCATTCTCGGTCGAGGGTACCACTACGTCGGCCTGCGTGTTGAGGAACTGTTCAAGCCGCACCAACGGCATGTAGAGCGGGTTGCGCTTGTGGATAAAGCCGTGGTCGAGCATTTCGCTCGTCATGCTGCCCTGGTAGTCGAGAATCAGGGGGAGGTTCAGCATCTGGCGGAGGGGCAACCCAATGGCGGCGGCCTCGTGGGTGTGGGCGTGAATGACGGAAGGGCGGAGGCTCAAGGCCACGCGGAGTGCGCGCCAACTCAAGCCCACATCAAGGTAGAGTTTGTGGCGCGATGAACCCACCACGGCCCGCTTGATCCAGGGTACGTCCCACGAACGGCGAATATCGAGCCCCGGCATGGGCTTGCCATTGTGATAGGTGACGAGAACTACGCGGTGGCCAAGGCGCTGGAGCGCCTGAGCCTCTTCCCAAATACGCACATGGCTGCCGTAGTCTGAGAAAAAGCTTGTCGAGGCAAGCATGAGGACGGTGTAAGGCATGAAGGTTTCAGGTGCCCGGTTTCAGGTTTCAGGTTGAACACAGCCGAACACCTTACGCGGGCTAAGACAAGGTTTTAGCTGCCGGGTGTCAGGTTTTAAGCATTTCCACGTCCCTAAGACAAGCTTCGTAAGGGCTTTACAGTTTCAGCCCGCGCAAGGCGTTCAGATGCGCTCGACCTGAAACCTGACACCCAGCACCTGAAACCTTGCCTAAAAGCGTGTTTATCGCGGCGCTATTGTAGGGGAGAGCGTCCGGTAGCGCAACTCGGCACGTTCAGCGCGGCCAAGCGTTTCCGGTTGCCGGTTAAAGCTAGGTAGCTTATAATCAACCTACCGCGTACCTTGTGGCGCGGATGTTTGTTCCCTACGCCAAGCCGCCGTGCGTTGCCGTCTCCAGCGTATGCGGAATGATCGAGAGGATGCGTCAGCCATGTTTGGCAGTCGTAA
>CAIRDL010000504.1 GCA_903877345.1 uncultured Oscillochloris sp.
ATCGTTGGTATGACCGACTGGCGCGCCTGCGCCAAAAAGGCAATAATCGCTGGCTTCTGGGCGACAAGCTGATTCCGTAGCGCGGCGGTCAAGACGTTTTTTGGCGCTTGATAGCGCAGTTGGCCGTCATCAAGCCAGAGGCGGATACCGAGACGCTCGATCTCGGCAATCACGTGCGCCACACTCACAAAACACCTTCTTCCAGCTCGTCAGCGTCTGGGCCGACCAGAACCGAAGCGCCGACGGCGATACGTTGCGTGAGGGCAAGGTAGCTGGCGAGACCAGCCACGGTCGGCTCCTCGAAGATGCTTTGCATCGAGAGCGTGATCTGGAATGTAGTACGAATCCGCGCTAGTACCTGCGTTGCCAGCAGCGAATGGCCCCCCAGTTCCCAAAAGTTATCCATGATGCCGATAGCGCCGATGCCGAGCAGGTCTTGCCAGATCGTGACGAGGTCTTGCTCAAGCTGGTTGCGCGGCGCGACATAGGGGCGTTGTGATGCTCGTGGTGCCGGAATGCGGGCTGGGGTGGCCTCCGGCGTGCGGGGGGGCGCTTCCGGGTTTACCCAGCGCCCGATGCGGGTAGCAATATCCCCGGTTGAAACGACGATCTGCTCAAGTGGTTGCGCCTGGGGAGCATTGAGGATGCTGCGAAACACGGCCAGCCCTTCAGCGGGGGTGAGCGCCAGCTCAATCGTACTGCGGCCCAGCGCAGACGTGGTCTGGGGGTTGACTGCCAGTAGACGCCATCCATCCCAGTTCACACTGACCCATTGGGTTGCATTCGCCTGGTTTTGGGCAGTGACGAAGGCGTCCAAGAACGCATTTGCCGCAGCGTAGGCAGCAAAGCCGATCCCGCCCAGAATTGATGCAAGCGACGAAAAGAGCATACAGAAATCGAGCGCTTTGTCTTTCAGGATGCGCTGAAGCACCAACGGGCCGTACACTTTCGCCCGAAACTGGGGTTCGCAGTCCGCCGGGCTGAGCACCTGAATAAAGCGGTGACTGCCGTGGGTGATGCCAGCCGTATAGATGACGCCGTGCAATGGCCCAAACGAGCGCTCAGCTTGCGCGATGACCGCCCGCATCTGCGGCTCGTCCGCAACATCGGCAGCGAGTACCAGCACCGCAGCGCCAGTTTGTTCAATAGCCTGGAGCCTGCCAATTTTGACGCTTAGCGCATCATCTTCTGCATGGGTGGCGAGCCACTCGGCCCAGGCGGTGCGCGGCGGAAAGGGGGAGCGGCTGACGAGAACTAGTTTCGCGTGAAAGGTCGCGAGATCTTCGGCCAACAGCAGCCCGATCCCGCCGAGTCCGCCGGTAATCAGGTAGACGCCGCCCTCACGAATACGGTTTTGCTGGCCCAACGCGCCCTGGTCGCAATTGTCCAAATGCAAAGGGCGGAAGGTCGGTTCCCAGCGGTAGGTTCCGCGATAGGCAACGATGGGCGCGGTGGCCTGCTTCTGCCCGGTTGATCCCGCATCGGCGGCGTGGAGCGCGAGTTCTGCCAGCACCTGATTGACAACCCGGGCCGGGGCCATCACTTCAGCCCCAACATCCAGGTCAATGCTGTAGCAGCGGATGTGCGGGTACTCCTGGGGAATGACCTTGACGGGGCCAAGCAGGGTGGCCTGCGCGGGAATCAGTGTTTCCGCGCCAGTGACGCAATGCAGGTGGTTGCTGATCACGGTGAGGTGAAGCGGGTTTGTGACTGCGCCGAGTGCCCGTGCGAGAAAGATCAGGCTGTAGAACCCGGTGGTCAGATCAGATGCCGTCAGCGTGGTCGTTGGCGGCGGGATGCTGGCGGTGACGCGCCAGAGATGCACCACATGCTGCGGGGCGAGATCCCGGCGCACAAGCTCGGTGATCAGCGCGGCGTATTGCTCAGGCTGATGCGGATCAAGCGTATAGGCAGCATCGCCTTGCGGTGTAAACGTCATGCCCGCCCGCACCGTGATCACGGCATGCCCGGCAGTGTTGAGGTGGGTCGCCAATTGATCGCCCAGGCCGCTTTCGCCTACGAAGAGCAGCCAGCAGCTTCCCGCCTGCGGGGGCGGCAGGATGGCATGCGGAGCCGCAGCCCGCTGCCAACTAGGCGCATAGAACCAGGCGCTCATCGGCTGCTTGTTGATGACACTCGATGGGGCGCGGTGGGCTTGCGCCATTGCGCCTGTGGGCGGATCAATCCAGTAGCGCTGGCGCTCGAAGGGGTAGGTCGGCAACGCGAGGCGCTGCCGCCGCTCGTGGGCGTAGAAGCCGGCCCAGTTGATCGCACCGCCAGCCAGCCAAATCTGCCCCAGGGCGGTCAGCAATGCGGCGCTATCGGCTTGTGTCGCGTGAGTCTGCGGTAACGAGGCGATCACGACCTGCGCCGCGAGGCCGGGTTGCTGGCGAGCTAAGGTACTGAGCGTGCGCCCAGGCCCAACCTCAAGCAAGATCAGATCCGGCTCCTTCAGCAACTCGGCGATGCCGGTGGCAAACTGTACCGGCTGCCGAAGATGCCTGACCCAATACGTGGGGTCGGTCGCCGCTTCCGCCGTGATCCAGGTGCCGGTCAGGGTGGAGATGTAAGGAATCTGCGGGGGCTGGAGCTGGAGTGCGACAAACTGTGCGGCGAACAGTGCCAGGATGGGCTCCAGCATTGACGAGTGGGCCGCACGAGAGATATGTAGGCGCTGACAGCTCACCCCTTGCTCGGTCAACTGGTGCTGAAATGCCGCAATGGCGTCGGTAGGGCCAGAGATGACACACATGGCAGGCGCGTTGATCGCGGCGATGGCAAGTCCATCAGGTAGCGTAAGCTGCGCGGGGGGCAGGGCAACCGTCAGCATCGCACCCTCGGGCAGGCTCTGCATCAACTGTCCACGCACCGCAACCAGCCTCAGAGCGTCCGGCAACGACAGTACGCCTGCAAGCGTGGCCGCAACATATTCGCCAATGCTATGGCCAATCATGGCTTGCGGCTTGACGCCCCAGGCGAGCCACTGTTGGGCCAGGGCATACGCGACGACGAAGATGGCCGGCTGGGCCAGCGCGGTCTGGTTAATGCGCTGCGTGGCGTCCGCGAGCTGTTCTTCAGCCGGGTAGAGCAGTTCACGGAGATCAAACCCGGTGCTCGGCAGCAGCAGTTCGGCACACTGGTCAACGTACTCACGAAAGACCGGCTCGGCCACATACAGCTCGCGCCCCATGTTCACCGCCTGGGTGCCCTGACCAGGGAACATAAACACCACCGGGCGCTGCGTCGCTTCCGCACAACCCGTGAGGATGCGCCCGTCGGTAGCAGCGTTGTGCAGGCTGTTGCTGGCCTCAGTCAGCCCCGGTGCGACGAGTATGCGGCGATAGGCGTGCCGTTGCCGCCCGGTTGCCA
>CAIRDL010000505.1 GCA_903877345.1 uncultured Oscillochloris sp.
GTTGCCTAGGCCAACGCCTACGACCTTCAACCTTTTACCCGCCGGAGGCTTCCCCGGCGGAACCTGCAAGGTTCAGGTGCGAACGTGCGTAAAACAGTATCCACCGGAGAACCGGCTTCGTGCCTTCTGCACGCTAGGGACGATCCCCTACCCGTACAATTGTATCACAGCCCTGCGCCGCTTCAAGCGGCGTAGGGGAGCGTCTACCGCCAGGGTGAGGCCGTACACGCCTCATTCCTCCCGCCCGTAAACGGACGGGTTTCCTGAGGCTAATTCTATGAAGTGGCCGACGCCGGCGGCGGGTTCAATGATGCGGGGGCAAGGCAAGCTGGCAAGACCAAGCTGCATAACTGCCTGCCAGATCACCGCGATGAGGTCGAGGGGGGTGTAGAAGGCGGTGAGCGCAGCGGTGCGGAGGTGGCGGGCAGCGTCGGCACTGAGGAACGTGGCGCAGTCGCTGGTGAGGAGATAGCGGGCGGTGGCGGGGTCGTAGCGAAAGAGGCGATTGAGCAGGGCGGACTCACCGAAGGCGCTGTAATGGGCGAGCGTGAGGGCGGCGATGTTCTTCTGGAAGCGGTCGCCGGGGCCAGTGAAGGTGAGGGCATCGGGGGCAAGGAAGAACGACACGGCAGGGCTCCTGGTCATGGAAGGAAACCTGCCGTGACCAGATCACGCCGCGCTGCGGCGTGATAGGGGTACCGTTGGCGTAGCCGTCAGATGCAAAAAAAGCCCACCTGCCACGGCGTGGCAGATGGGGGCAAAAAAGATAAACTGGTTGTGATGGTGGGTTGTGTTGGGCGAACCTCTTCGAGGCAGTACCCGCATTGATGGTACGCTACGTTGATGTACACCGTGCGGAAAAGGATAACGGAAGCATGCGAACGATTGACCGAGCAACTTCAGCGCTGGTGATTGTGGACGTTCAGACGCGGCTGATGCCAGCCATTGAGGATGGTGGAACGGCGATTGCGAACACCCGCCGCTTGCTTGACGCTGCCGCGCTCCTCGACGTACCGGTTCGGTTTACGGAGCAGAACCCGCATGGTCTAGGCGCAACCGTTCCTGCCTTGGCGCAAGCGTGCGTCGAGGGCAGCGTGCTGCACAAGCTGACGTTCGACGCCTGCCGAACCGACGCCCGTCTGGACTGGCTGCCGAACCGGTCGAGCCTCGTCATCACGGGGTGTGAGGCGCATGTGTGTGTGTTGCAGACCGTGCTTGGCTTGCTGGACGCGGGGCGGCAAGTCTATGTCGTGGAAGATGCGGTTGGTTCACGGCGCGCAGCGAACAAGACCGCCGCCCTCCATCGCATGGCGCGGCATGGTGCCGAGATCGTCACGACGGAAATGGTTGTCTTCGAGTGGCTGGTGACGGCGGAGCACCCACGCTTTCGCGAGGTGATCGCGCTGGTAAAGTAGGGGGCGCGACACTCCGGTCGTGTGACCGAATTGATGCGCCGCTTCGGTTTCCTCACCGCCACACTTTGGATCACGCTGAGCTTAGGCAATGATGGCCTGGTAGACAAGGCGTTTGAAGGCGTGATCGAGCCGTGGGTGCGCCGGGAGCGGGAGCAGTTGGGTCATCAGGATGCCGATCAGTTCCTTAGACGGATCCACCCAGAAGAAGGTATTGGCCGCACCAGCCCACTCGAAGGTACCTGTAGAACTCGGCAGCGTAGGCAGCGCCGGGTTCTGCACCACCGCCACCCCGAAGCCGTAGCCATAGCCGTTCCAGATCCACGCTGGCCCGAGGCGAAACGGCAGGGCGGTGGCCGGCAGGTGATTGCGGGTCATCAGGGCCACCGTCTCACGCCTCAGGAGTCGTACGCTCCCGAGGGTTCCTTGGTTGAGGAGCATCTGAGCAAAGCGCAGATAGTCACTGATGGTCGCCACGAGCCCGCCGCCCCCGGCTGGTTGAGCACCAGGATGGATGTAGATGCTGGTTGCGGGTGCATCGAGCAGCCGAACTTGGCCGCCCTGGTCGCGCAGATAGAGTGCGGCGAAGCGTGCCTGCTGTGCCTCCGGCACCCGAAAGCTGGTGTCGTGCATACCCAACGGGTTAAAGATGCGCTCGGCTAGAAACGTCGCGAAGGGCATGTCGGCGATAGTGGCGATGAGGTGAGCGAGCACATCGTGCGCCACGCTGTAGCGCCAGACTTGACCAGGCTGATGGGCGAGTGGCAACTGCGCGACCTGGGCGATCAGATCCGCCAGTGGGCGACGGAGGGTGAGCACCCGATTCAGCAGCTTGCAGGCACGATAGGCATTTTCCACCGGGGAGTCCTGAAAGAGTCCATAGCCGAGTCCCGCCGTGTGGGTGAGCAGATCGGAGATGGTGATGGGGCGTTCCAACGGCACGGCGATGGTTTCGGTTGGGCCGCGCTGGAGGAGTACCTGTAGGTGGGCAAAGCTGGGGAGGTAGCGGGCGACCGGCTCATCGAGGTGCATTTGGTTCGCCTCGATGAGCATCAGGAGAGCCACGCAGGTGATGGGCTTGGTCATCGAGTAGATGCGGAAGATGGTGTCAGGCTGAACCGGTTGGCCGGTTTCCAGGCTGAGGGAACCCGTGCAAGCGAGGTGGGCGACCTTACCGTGGCGCGCAACGAGGGTGACAATGCCGGGGCCGTGGTGCGCGGTGAGGTGGCGTTCGCAGTAGGCGTGGATGGCGCGTAGGCCAGTTGTTGATAGGCCAACGGCTTCAGGGGTGGTCGTATCCAGCATAGAGATCCTCGCTCGCTTTGCGCTCAGGCTACTATGACCTCCGCCGGAAAATAGGGTACATGGAGCTTCTCGGCGGCGCGCTGGCGGGCCTGCTCGCCCCGGCGGTCGTAGCGGGCGGTGGTTTCGACGCTGGCGTGACCCGCGAGGTGTTTGACGGTGGCGAGGTCGGTGTCGGTGTCGAGAAGTTGCGAGATGTAGGTGCGCCGGAAGTCGTGGGGCGAGAGGCCGTTGACGCCGACGCGGGCGGCGCGGCGCAGGATAATGTGCAGCACCGCCTGGTCGCTGATGCGCCCGCCGCGCTGGTGGGGGCGACGGTCGAGTGAGGTGAAGAGCGGTGCGTCTGGAGCCGTGTCGGGACGCAGGGCGAGCCAGGCAGCGACCGCCATGCGCGTTCCGGCGGGCATGGGTACGCGCCGGGCCTTGCGCCCTTTGCCCAGGTGTACCTGCACACTGCCCTCGGCGATATCGCCCACATTGAGCGCGACGGCCTCGGCGCGACGGAGGCCGCATCCGAGGAGCACAGCGAGCAGAGCGGCGTCGCGGGCACCCATTGCCGTGCCGTCGGCGCAGGCGCGCATGAGGGCGGCTTGTTCCCCGATGGCGAGCATGCGCCCGCGAGGGAGTCCTGCGCCTTTGACGGGCTTGAGGTCACTGGCGGCGGCGGCAGCATCGGCGCTCATCAGCCCGAGGCGGCGCGCCTCAGCGAGGACGCCGCGCAGGGCGGCGAGGTGCTTGTTGACGGTGGCGGGGGCGAGGCGTTCGATGAGGCGGGCGCGGAGGGCGGCGGTGTGACCGTAGGTGAGGCGCTGCCAGGGAAGGCTGAAGGGGTCGGTGCTCGGGTCGCCGGTGAGCAGGGTCGCCATTGTCGTGAGGCAGGCACGCATGGTGCGGCGGCTCTGGGGAGGCTAGCGAGGTAGACGGCGGCGGGGTTGTGGGCGGGGTCGCCGGGAGGTACCGGCACGAGGTCGGTGACACGGGGTGCGGGAAGGGGTGAGTCGCTCATTCGAGGTGCTGCCTTCCGTCGTTCGGGTGGGTACGAGGCTACGGGGGGTATCTTAGCATAATGCTTGTGAGAATTGCCCATCCCTAGGTTTCTCTGCGGAAGAGTCCCCGCTCGCGGGGATAGGATGGTTAGAACGAAGATATGCCGTAAAACGCCGCTGTTTGTGACTTAAAGCATAACCTTGCCGTGGCTGAAAACATAACCTTGCCGGGCCGGATTCAAAGCATAACCTTGCCGCTGAGGGCCAAGTTGGCTTCATTCGTCACTTGGGTGGGGGTGGGGATCATGAAGGGCTGCTAAGAGTTTTTCGGGAAACGTCCCGCAAAGGGCGATCAGGTTTTTCGCATTGGGAGGGTGTAGCCGTTTAGCTACACTTGTATCTACGACGGGCGTCAAGGAATCGAAGGAACAATCCATGTGCATATAGCAATCCTACACAGGTTATGAAAAGGAGTCGAGCCTTTAGGCGGCCCTATCCGGCTAAA
>CAIRDL010000506.1 GCA_903877345.1 uncultured Oscillochloris sp.
TAGCAGAGAATGGCGCGGACGCCCGCCTCGATCAGCAGATCGGCGACGGCTTGGGCATACAGCGCTGGTACCGCAATAATCGCCAGACGAACCTGTTGCTCGCGGATGACCCTGTGGAGGTGGGAATAGTCCAGAATGGGGAAGTCGCCGACCATTTGCCCAATCTTGGCCGGGTCATTGTCAAACAGGCCGGCCATTTGGAGGCCCTGGTTGTTGAAGCCATCGTAGCGGGCGATAGCTTGGCCCAGGTAGCCGACGCCGACCAACACGACCGGCCAGTGTTGGGTGAGACCGAGGATGCGCTCGATGTGATTGAGCAATTTCTCGACATCGTAGCCGATGCCCTGCTTGCCAAACTCGCCGAAGTACGAAAGATCTTTGCGAATCTGGGCGGCAGTCACATTGATCCGCTCGCCTAGCTCCTGCGACGAGACTGAGTGGATGCCCTCGTCAAGCAGGTAGCGCAGGCTGCGGGCGTACAAGGGCAGCCGACGAATCACAACATCAGAGGGTACGTCAATGCGCTCCACACTTGCCTCCAGAGGGGTCGGGCGATTTCGTGAAGTGTAGCACGATGTTTCACCCCATGTCAAACTGGGGCTAACTGGATCCAGCCGCAGGATGAGCCACACCTCGGAGTCCGGGTGCCCATCCCGCTGGGCGCGTACCCGCCGAATATGGGCCTCGGCGATGCGTGGTTCTTTGGTGCCGTCCTCGACCAGTGTCGGCTCCAGCTCCGGCCCGCCAAGGTGCGGAACAGCGTCTGGGGTATCGTGGCGGTCTCCATCGTGTCCAGCCAGAGCGCTGTCTTCAACAGCACCTCGATCAGATACCACAGCCCCAGATCAGCGATGCCATCCAACCGCCCGGGATCGCGCCCGAAGGACTCATCGGCTAGAACCCAGCGACCGCACAGGGTCTGGCGCGCCACCACCGCCTCCACCATCGCCAAGGTCAACGCGTTTTTCGTCTGGAAGGTATGGCGTGGTAGGGGCGCAGGGCATCGGCCAAATCGGCAACAGCGTAGTTTTAGGTCAAAAAGGCCCGGTAGGCCGGATTCTCACTTTCGTCAACATAGCGGTACCCCAGACGTGCAAGCGAGGCGTGGAAGCGCGGCACGTCTGCGGCGGGCACTTGGAGGCCAGCCAACACACGCCCGTGAGCGTTGCCGTGGTTGCGGTAGTGAAACAGGCTGATATTCCACGACTCGTCCAGCGACTCGAGGAACTGAAGCAAGGCACCGGGACGTTCAGGAAACTCGAAGCTGTAGAGCCGCTCGTCCAGCGCTTCAGGGGCACGCCCGCCCACGAGATGCCGCAGATGCACAATCGCCACTTCGTTGTTGGTCAGGTCAAGCACCTCGTAACCCTGGGCGGCAAGCTGGTTGAGCGTCACGGTGCGCTGTTCGGGTCGCGCCAATTCGATCCCGACGAAGATGCGCGCTTCGGCGCGGGGCGCGTAGCGATAGTTGAACTCGGTGATGTTGTGCTGGCCCAAGTCACGGCAGAAACGCTTGAACGATCCAGGCCGCTCTGGAATGGTCACCGCGAACAACGCCTCGCGCTGCTCGCCAAGCTCCGCCCGCTCTGCAACATGACGCAAGCGCCCGAAGTTCATATTCGCCCCACAGGTCAGCGCCACCAACGCTTCACCCGCAAGCCCGCGTTCGGCGACGTAACGCTTCATTCCGGCGACCGCCAGCGCCCCCGCTGGCTCCTGAATGGCGCGAGTATCGTCGAATACATCTTTGATCGCCGCACAGACTTCATCGGTACTCACGCGCACAATCTCGTCAACGAACTCGCGCACTAGGCGGAAGGAATGTGCGCCCACCCGTCGCACCGCCACGCCATCCACAAAAATGCCCACCTGGGCCAGCGTCACCCGCTCGCCAGCGCGCAGGCTCTGGTACATCGCGTCGGAGTCGTCAGGCTCAACGCCGACCACCACCAGGTGCGGGTTGATGCTCTTGAGGAAAACGGCGATCCCTGCGGCGAGTCCGCCACCGCCAATCGGCACAAAAACCCGGTAGCGCTCGGCCCGCATCTGCCGCGAAAGCTCCAACCCGATGGTGCCCTGTCCGGCAATCACCAACGGATCATCGTAGGGGTGAATGAAAGTCAGCCCCAGTTCCGCCTGAAGCGTGTAGGCGTGAGCTTCGGCGTCACTGTAGCTGTCGCCATAGAGCACCACCTCGGCCCCGCGCACCCGACAGGCCAGCACCTTAATCTCCGGGGTGGTCACCGGCATCACAATCACCGCATGCACGCCCAAATGCTGGCCCGCATAGGCGACCCCTTGCGCGTGGTTGCCCGCCGAAGCCGTAATCACCCCGCGTTGGCGCTCTTCGGGTGTCAGATGCGCCATGCGGTTATACGCTCCGCGCAATTTGAAAGAGAAGATGGGCTGCAGATCCTCACGCTTAAACCAGACCGTATTGTTGAGCCGCGACGACAAGCGCGGCGCAGGCTGCAACGGCGTCTCGATGGCGACATCATAGACCCGACTGGTCAGGATGCGCTGGAGGTACTCAAGATTCAAAACAGACTCACTTAGCTTTGGCGGGCAAACGCACGCCGCCATTATACCGCCGCCGGTCGAGCCAGCGCACGACACCCAAAGCAAAGGCGTGAGGCTTCTGTGCCTCACGCCCTTATAGCAAACCTAAACTGGTTGCTATCGCAATCCTATTGAGGTTGTCGCGTGGAGTCGAGGCTTTAGCCGAATAGAACCGCCTGAAGGCTCGACTCCTTTTCACAACCTGGATAGGCTTGCTATAAGAGGAGTCAAGGCTTCAGCCGGCTAAAGCCTTGACTCCTCTTTACGACCTGGATAGGACTGCTATATGTTGCTTCAACCCAACCGTCTGATGAAACCTGCCGCTGGCTTAGGTGGGCGTCGCTACTCGAAGGTTGGCATCACCAAATACTCAAGCACCTGCCAAACGAAGATCGGCAGCCCCGCCCCGACAAAGCCAACCATGACCATCCGCTCATAATCGCGCCAAGTGATTGGCGTTGCCTGCGGCGTGCGAGCAACTAACATCACCGGGAGGCCCACGAGGAGCACTCCGCCGATCACTTCGCCGACCACCCAGTTGGGCTTGATCGGCAGCACTCGCTCCAGAAAGGCGAGCGCCGCCGAATACGAGGCCCCAGAGACCAACGTCATCCGGGCGACCCGACTTACCAACGCTTGCGACTGAGGGTTCTCAGGTAAAGTGGTAGAAATGCTGAACAACATGGCGCGTCCCTTTCGTGTTCTGACCAGCGAGCAAACACGAAGGTGTTCATACAGAGCTAAATTAGGTTCCGTATGGCCTTCGGCACAACGAACGTGTGCTATGTGGCTGGTCTAGCGCGCCAAAGATTAAGTTTTGGTTACAGCGACTGGTCGGTTGGGATGACGGTTTGGTAGCTGAGCCACGGGGTGGTGGGGTGGCGCAACAGGGTGTGGGCCGTTTCACGTACCAAGCCACGCAACAGTCGTGGCAGCACGGGGGCTTGGAGTTCCAGGCCGGTGCGTCCGTTGGTGGCAGGGCCAGCCAGCCACAGCGCCAGGCGGGCTGCTTCTTCTGGTGGGGCGGCGACGAGGCGGGCGATACGGTTGAAGGCGCGGGCGCGGCCCTCGTAGCCCGCGACCACCGCCATGCGGCGCGTCAGTGGTGTGTCGAGCAGGCCCGGGTTCAGCGTGAAAATCCCCATACCGTTGGCGCGCTCTTCGGTGGCGAGGGCCAGGGTGAAGTTCCTGATCCAAGCTTTGCTCGCGCCATAGGCATTGCCAAAAGGATTGGGCGTCTTTTCACCCTGACCGACCAGGTTGATCAGCTTGCCTGTCTGGCGCGGGCGCATCGCGTGCAGGGCGGCCAACGAGCCGTGGTAGGTGCCGAGGATGTTGGTTTCGATCACGCGGGTGAAGACTGCGGGCGCGATCAGCGCCGTCGGGCCTTGCGTAGCCGTCACGCCAGCATTATTCACCCATACATCAAGTTGGCCGAACGTGCTGACGGCGGTGTGGGCGAGGGCAAAAACCTGCGCCCGGTCGCGTACATCGCAAAGCTGACCAAGCACGTGTGCCCCGCGCCCCTCCAGCCACGTCACCGCCCGTTGCACCTCGGCGGCCATGTGGTTGGCGACCACCACGGTTGCGCCAGCTGCTGCAAAAACATGCGCGATAGCGAGGCCAAGCCCTTGCGTACCGCCTGTCACCACGGCTACTTTCCCGGCAAGTTCGCCTGTGCGCTGGTACATGCTCGCCTTCTTCCGCCCCGTCCTGCTTGTGGGCGGGTGGCGGGTTCCGTTCAAGCTGCCAGTTTGGCCCCGACGTGGATGGCGACCGCCCCAAGGCCGTAGCGCCGGTAGGTGACATGGTGCCACCCTGCGTCGCGCATAAGTTCGGTGAGGCGTTCGGGCGTGGGAAAGGCCCGCGCCGACTGTGGCAGATAGGTGTAGGCCCGCCGGTCGCCGCCGAGGAGTTGACCGATCCAGGGAACAACACCCTCGAAGTAGAGCCGGTGCCCCAAGCGCACCAACGGGTTGCGCGGACGAGCGACTTCAAGGCACGCCATCACCCCGCCGGGGCGGGCGACCCGGTGCATCTCGCGGAACGCTTGGGCGATGTCCGTCACATTGCGCAGCATAAAGCCCGTGGTGATCGCATCAAACGAGTCGGCGGGAAAAGGGAGTCGTAGGGCGTCGCCACCAACGAACGCGGCTTGATGCGGCCCCAGTTCCACCAACTTCGACTGACCGGCGACCATCATTGGCAGGGTAAAATCCACGCCGACACTGAAGCCGTTGCGGCTCCAGGCAGCCAACTGAGGCAGAAAGTCGCCTGTGCCCGTGCCGACATCAAGGGCGCGACCGCCGACCGGGGGCGCGACGGCGGCAACGACGTGCTGCCGCCAACTCTGGTCAAGGCCGAAGGTCATCACCCGGTTTACGCGGTCGTACCCGGCGGCGATGCGGGCGAACATCCGCTCGACGTAGACGGCTTTGGCTTCCGTGGGGGGCAGAATACTCATTGATAGCGTGCCTTTAGATTTTAGACAAGGTTTCAGGGGCCAGGTTTCAGGGTTCAGGTCGAACGTAGTAGAGAGCCGTGCGCTCGCCAAGACTGTAAAGTAACCACGAACCTTGTCTTAGATTTTAGATCGCTGGCACCTTGACAGTCTTGGACAAGGTTCGTGGCTACTCTACAGTTTCAGTTTGCGCGGGACGTTCTGCTGCTTCTGGCCTGAACCCTAACACCTGGCCCCTGAAACCTTGTCTTAGGCAAAGAAAGACCGCAACTCGTTCAGCCCACGGGCGACCCCAATGGCGACCATCAGCTTGATGCGAGCTTTGGGGCCGCTGAGGTTATGGGCGAACAGCACGCCCAAGCGCCGCAAGTCGTGGTAGGCGCCAACATAGCCATATTCGTCGCCGAGACCACCAGCCCCGCAGCGCGAGGCGATAACTACGGCGGTGCGGCGCTGGAGGGCTTCACTCAGGTGCGGCAGCCACCACGGCGGCACGCGCCCACCACCAAACGCCTCGATCACCACTCCAGCTACACCATCTTCGAGGCTGTGGCGCAGCATTCGCACGTCCGCGCCTTGAGA
>CAIRDL010000507.1 GCA_903877345.1 uncultured Oscillochloris sp.
AAACTCAGACTGGTGGGGATGAGGTTGATCGAGCGCACCATGCTGGCAGCCGACTCGACGGCGGCCCCCGCATTCACGATGCCCGCGCCGCAGATGCCCCGACAATCGCTGCCTGCCGGGAAGGGCGTGACGGTTTTCTGCAAGATCTGGAGTACCTGGGCGGGCGTGAGCGTCGGGTTGGCTGAAAGCATCAGGCTGACGATGCCCGCGACGTGGGGCGTTGCCATACTGGTGCCCTGGTAGGAAGCGTACGCATCGCCCGCTGGGCCGTACGTGCCACGATCAATTGTCGAGTAGACGCCGCTGTCTACCGTTGTGTCACCACCCGGCCCCGCAAGCTCGACCAGTGAGCCGTAGTTGCTGTACCAAGCGCGGTTGCCGTCTTTAGCGGTTGCGGCGACGGTGATGACGTTGGCACAACTGGCGGGTTGCGCGTTGGCGGCATCCTCGTTCTCATTCCCCGCTGCAACGACCACCACGGCACCCGCCGCCGTCACGGCGTTAACCGCCGTTTGGAAGAGGGAGCTACATGGGCCGTAGCCACCCAGGCTCAGGTTCAGCACACGAGCGGGGTTCGGGTTGGTCGGCACACCGATCACCGCCAGGCCCGCCGCCCAACGCATGCCGTCGGCGATGTCGGAGGAGTAGCCGCCGCACTTGCCGAGGGCGCGTACAAAAAGCAGCGGCGAGACCCAGTTGATGCCCGCGATGCCCTTGCCGTTGTTGGCGCGTGCCCCGATGGTGCCGCCCACATGAGAACCGTGCCACGAACTGTCGGAACTCCCGCAGCCGGGGGTAGCTTCGGCAGGCGTGACGTAGTCGCCGGGGTCGCTTGGATCAGCGTCACGTCCATTCCCGTCGTTAGCCGTGAAGACATCGGCGATCATATCGTAGCCAGGGTTGCTGGCGAGGGTGCGCCCCGCCAGATCCTCGTGGGTCAGCCGCCCGCCGGTGTCAATGATCGCCGTGACGATAGAGGCTGAGCCGGTGGTGATGTTCCACGCGGCGGGCAGATTGGCCCCGTAGTTGGTCGGCGTAACGCCCCAGAGGTGCCACGTTCGGGAGTAGTAGGGGTCAGTCGGTTCGAGGGTCGGCTGAAGCATGGCGTCAGGTTCGGCGAAAAGTACGTCGGGCGAGGCGGTAAGTTGCTGAGCCAGGGCTTCAACCTCGGCGTAAGGGCGGCGGCTGGCGAGCCGGAGGATGTGGCTTTCCGCGTCAAAAGATCGCACATAGGTCAGTTCGGTGCCAACTTCCGCGCTAAGCGCGGCGGCGACGAGGTCGGGTTGGCTCGCCACTTGGAGGCTCGCCGTCGTGTCGGGCTTGAGGGTGACGATGAGTTGGTCGGTGGCGCGGGCGGCCGCCGGGGTCGTGGCGGCGCGGGTGAGCGTGGGCGTGGGGGCTGTCACCACCAGAAGGGCGGCGACGAGCAGCGGCAAGAGCATACGGAGCGAGCGGCTAGGGTTGGGCATAGGTTCCTTATCAGCGCACAAGCAAAGGCAGATAAATGGCGAATCGGACAACCTCCACGGTACGGCTGCTCGGCTCGGTGAGGTGCGCCCCGCCGGTCGCGTCGCTCAGCGTGAGTGTCAGGCGGGAAACGGGGTTCGTAAGGCTCAGGCTAACCAAATGCTCAGTTTCGCCGTTGACAAAGGGTACCGCGCCCTCAGCCAACACCGCGCCGCTACTGGCCTCACTGAGGCGATAATGGGTCGTAATCGCGCCAGTGCTCCCGCCTGTGCGGAGCACCTTAAAGCTGAGCGTAACCACCCCTGTAGTCTGGGTCAGCGTCGGTGCGTCAAGCGAAAGGAGACCCGCCGCAAGCCCCCGACCGCTCAGCGTCAGGGCATAAGGACTCCCCGTGCCGTTCGTGGCAACGCTCAGGCTGCCGGTGGACGCCCCGGCTACCGTTGGGGCAAAACCGACTTGGAGCGTACAACTCGCCCCGGCGCTCAACATCGCCGGAAAGCTCATCGCACACGTTCCGCCGGTGCGGGCGAAAGCACTGCCCATCACCGTGACTCCGTTGATACTGAGCGGGTTGCTGCTGCTGTTAATCAGCGTGGCAACCTTGGTGGTGCTAAGCGCGCCCACCACTTGGTCTGCGAAACTGAGACTGGACGGACGAAGCGTGCCCACGGCCACATCATCATCCTTGATCGTAAGTGTATAGACCGACGAACTAGTAAGCGTGGCCGGGGCAAGTATACCACTACCGCTGGGCGAATTTAGCGTGATCACCAGCGTCTCGTCCGGTTCGCTGACCGTATCGTTAAGGATGCTGAAGGTGAGGTTGGCGCTCATCTGGCCTGCGGGAACGTTCAGGGTGCCACTGATCCGACTGTGGTCGGCGCTGGTGGCAGTACCAGTGATGGTGTAGGGAACGGTGATGGGGTTCGTGCTGGCGAAATTAAGCTGGACTAGGAGACTCACCGTATCAACGGCTTCGCTAACGCTCTGACTGGTGGTGCTAAAACCGATGGTACGCACACGGCGCGCAGCCTCCTCAACAGCCGCACCCGCATCAACAATGCCCGCGCCACAACGCCCGCTACAGTCGCTGCCCGCCGGGAAGGGCGTGGCGGTCGTCTGGAGGATCTGGAGCACCTGGGCCGGGGTGAGCGCCGGGTTGACCGACAGCATCAGGCTAACAATGCCGGTGACGTGAGGTGTTGCCATACTGGTGCCCTGGTACCAAGCGTAGGCGTCAGTGGTAGGCACGGTGGTACCCGCGTTGACTGTCGAGTAGATGTAGCCGTCACTCGCGCCACCAGGAGCAGCGATCTCGACCGCCGCGCCATAATTGCTGTACGCGGCTTTCCCTCCATCTTTGCGCGAGGCGGCGACGGTGATCACGCTATTACAACCGCCGGGCGAACTATTGGCGGCGTCAGCGTTGCTGTTGCCTGCCGCCACGACCACCACGACGCCCGCCGCCACTGCCGCGTCAATCGCGCTTTGGGTTGAAGTTTCACAGGAAACGGCTGCGCCGAGACTCATGTTGATCACCCGCACCGGGTTTGGGTTCAAGGGCAGGCCGCTCACGGCGAGCCCCGCCGCCCAACGGATGGCATCGTTGGAATCAGAGGTGTAGCCGCCACATTTCCCCAAAACGCGCACAAACATAAGCGGTGAAAGCCAGTTGATGCCGGTGACGCCCAGCCCATTGTTGGCGTTCGCCCCAATAGTACCAGCAACGTGTGAACCGTGCCAACTACTGCTGCTAGCGCTGCATCCGGCGAGCGGGCCAGTGCCACTTTCGGCGCTCGTCACCCAGTCGCCGGGGTCGCTTGGGTCGGTGTCGCGCCCGTCGCCATCATTTGCAATGTCGGTAGCTCCGACCATGTCATAGCCGGGATTGTTGGCGAGGGTGCGCCCGGCCAAATCTTCGTGGTCGAGCAAGCCCCCCGTATCAATGATGGCGATCCCAAGGTTCGCCGCACCAGTAGTAATATCCCACGCCGCAGGCAAATTAGCTGCGTAAAACTCCGCAGCTTTCGCCTGCAAATGCCAATTGCCCGCCGCGTAATACGGGTCACTCGGCGTCAGATCGGGGAAGATCCGGGCGTCAGGTTCGGCATAAAGCACCTCGGGGCGGGCGGCAAGCTGTTGGGCCAGCGCCGCAACTTCGCTGTACGGGCGGGAACTGCTGAGCCGCAGTACGTGGCTGTTCCCAGCAAGGGGCCGCACATAGGTCAGGGCGGTACCCGCCGTCGTACTGAGCATCGCAGCGGCCTGATTGGGATGGGCGAAGGCTTGTGTCGCTAGGGCCGTGCTAGGCCGAAACGCGACGATGAGTTGGTCTGTCGGGGGCAGTGTTACAGTGGACAGGGCTGCAACGGGCTTCGGCGGAAGCGACGAGGCGGCAAACCCAAGGAGCAAACTGACCATCAGCGTTAGCAGGAGGCGGTGGAAACAACGAATGAGTCTGGTCATGATGGTGTGCATTCTGGGTTTAGGGATGGTTTCAGTGTTCTCTGTACCTATGCTATAACATAGGCGTTCCTAAATCAACGGTTATGTGGCATAGCCACAAGCTGAATGTTGGGCTGATCAGGCTGATCAGCCCTCTTTGTGGTTCTCATGCAGACTTTATCTGAGCTTTGCGCGCTGCTCGCGGCCCAACCGGCCCTTGGCGCGGTGGCGTCCGCGTTGGCCCACGGCCCGGCCCTCCTCCAGATCGCGCCGCTCCCGGTGGCAGCGCGCACGCCGGTGGTCGCCGCCCTGGCACGTTCTACCGCAACCCCTATCGTCTACGTGTTGCCCAGTGGCGATACAGCCCTGCGCGCCGCCGAGGATCTGCGCCAGTGGCTTGGCCCTGATGCTGTGCTGCTCTTCCCCGCCAGCGATGCGCTGCCCTACGAGCATATGTCCCCCGGCGGCCAGGTGATCGGCCAGCGTCTGCGCGTCCTCCAGAATCTTAGCGTGCGCCCTACAGCCCAAGGCGCAGCCCCGCCCCTGGTGCTCGTCGCCCCCGTGAAAGCGCTGCTTCAGCCCACGCTGACCCGCGAGGAACTTGAGACGGCGACGGTGCGTTTGCGGCGCGGTCAGGGGTTGCGCCAAGATCTGTTGCTGCGCCGCCTGCTCGACTTGGGCTACACCAACGCCCCCACAGTCGAAAAGCCCGGTGAATTTGTGCGCCGGGGCGATCTGGTTGATGTCTGGCCTTCCGCTGATGTGCTGCCCCTGCGCCTCGAATTCTTCGGCGATGAACTGGACAATCTGCGCCAGTTTGACCCGACCACCCAACGCAGCGCCGGACGCCTCGACGTTGCCACCATTAGCCCGCCGCACGAATTGCCGCTCTGGCGGCGCGCTGCGGCCATTGCCCGTATGCAAGCCCTCATCAGCACAACCTTGCGCCGCGAGACTCGCGCCGAGTGGGAAGCCGCCCTCGCGTGGCTTGAGGCTGGTGAGCGTTTCGAGGGCCGTGCGTTCTACGGGCCGCTCTTCCGCGAACATACGGTGACGCTCCTCGACCATTTGCCCACCGGCAGCGTGGTGCTGCTCGCCGAGGCTCAGTTTCTCGCGCAGCACGCCGCCGAGTTGCACGCCCAAGCCGAGAGCCAGCGCACTAAACTGCTTGATAGCGCTGAGTTGCCGCTCGACTATCCGCGCCCGTATTTGCTCTGGGCGGAGCTTTTCACGAGCGAACAAACCACCTACACGGTTGCCAATTTGACTAATAACGAAGCGACGGTGCAGGTGAGTCCGCCCGCTTTTGCCCCCGCTGAATTGTTCGGCGGTCAGTTTCGCCGGCTCGTCAGCGACATCGTTACCCGCCTCGGGCGTGGTGAACGGGTCGTCGCCGTAACCAGTCAGGCCGCCCGTCTGCAAGAGTTGGTTGCGGAAGCCTGGCAGGGCGCAACGCCGCCACGTTTCACCGCCATCCACGGTGCGCTTGACGGCGGTTGGCGTCTGCCCGCGCTGGAGGTGACGCTTTACACCGACAGCGAAATCTTCGGTGTGCGACAGCGCCGTCCTTTGAGCGCCCGCCGCAGGCCCGGTCTTGGCCCTGATGAGCGCGCCGCTTTTCTGCGTGGGCTTAAAACGGGTGATTATGTTGTCCACATTGAACACGGAATTGCGATCTACACCGGCATGATCCGCCGCACGGTGGGTGAGATTGAGCGTGAGTATTTGGTGCTGCGTTATGCGGCGAACGACAAGCTTTATGTGCCGGTAGACCAAGTGGATCGGGTGACGCGCTACATCGGTGCGGGCGACGGTACGCCGACGTTGACGCGCTTGGGGACGCAAGAATGGGAGCGGGCCAAGCGCAAGGCTCGCGCCGCCGTCCAAGATTTAGCCGCTGAATTGCTCAAGCTTTACGCCGAACGCCAACTTAAACAAGGCTTTGCTTTTACATTTGATAATGAGTGGCAGCGCGAACTTGAAGGCGCGTTCCCTTACCTCGAAACTGACGACCAACTGCGGGCCATCAGCGAGGTGAAGCATGATATGGAACAAGCCGTGCCGATGGATCGGCTGATCTGTGGCGATGTCGGCTTTGGCAAAACCGAGGTGGCGCTGCGGGCCGCCTTTAAGGCGCTGCAAGACGGGAAACAGGTGGCGGTGCTGGTGCCGACCACGGTGCTTGCGCAACAGCACTACGACACCTTCACGCGGCGCATGGCGGCTTTTCCCGTCACCGTGCAACTACTTTCGCGCTACCGTTCACCCAAAGAACAGAGTGCCATTCTGATCGGCTTAGCGCAGGGCAAGGTTGACATTGTGATCGGCACACACCGTCTGCTCTCGAAAGATGTGCAGTTCAAAGATCTGGGTTTAGTGGTGGTTGATGAGGAACAGCGTTTCGGCGTGCGGCACAAAGAGCGGCTCAAACACCTGCGGGCGGCGGTTGATGTGCTGACCTTAACCGCCACGCCCATCCCGCGCACGCTGCACATGACAATGGCGGGCATCCGCGACCTGAGTGTGATTGACACGCCGCCCGAAGACCGCGTGCCGATTAAGACCTATGTGCTGCCTTATGACGAGCAACTCATTCGCGAGGCGATTTTGCGCGAGCTTGAGCGCGACGGGCAGATCTACTTTGTCCACAACCGCGTGCAGAGCATTTACCACGTCGCCAACCGGCTGATGGCCTTGGTGCCTGAAGCGACCATTGGCGTGGGGCACGGCCAACTTGACGAACGCGAACTGGAGCGGGTGATGCTGGCCTTTTTTGAAGGCCGCTACGCGGTGTTGGTCTGCACGACGATTATCGAAAGCGGCCTGGACGTGCCGAACGCGAACACGATCATCATTGACGACGCGCCCAACTTCGGGTTGGCCCAACTTTACCAACTGCGCGGGCGCGTGGGGCGCAGCGCCAACCGGGCCTACGCCTATCTCTGCTATCGCCAGAATCTGGTGCTGACGGAGGAGGCCCAAGCGCGCCTGGAGGCCATTCAGGAGGCGACGGAGCTTGGGGCTGGCTTCCGCGTGGCGATGCGCGATTTGGAGATTCGGGGCGCGGGCAATCTGTTGGGGGCCGAACAGAGCGGCCACATCGCCGCCGTGGGGTTCGATCTTTACTCGCGGCTGCTCGAACAGGCGGTGCAACAGCTTAAACAGCACTTTGCCGACCGCCAGGACGCTGCGGAAACCTCGGCAAGCGACGTGAGCGACCAGCCGACCCTGGTCATCAACGAAAAAATCCTGGTGAGTCCACTAGTGACGCTGGATCTGCCGCTGACGGCCTACCTGCCGACCGGCTACATCAGCGACGAACAGGTGCGCCTGGCGGTGTACCAGCGCATGGTGGAGGCCCAGACCGTCGCGGAGGTGCGCGAGTTGCGTAAGGAACTGCAAGACCGTTTTGGCCCGCCGCCCGAAGCGGCGCTGCACCTGCTGACGTGGCTGCAGATCAAAGCCTTGGCGTTGCAGGCGGGTGTCAGTTCGGTCGTGACGACGGGCAACGAGTTTGTGCTGCGGCTGCCGATTTTGGAACCGCAACGGCGCGAGCGGTTGCGGCGGCACTTTGGGCGCGACGGCAGCGTGAAGGTCGGGCCGCAGTTTGTGCGCCTCGACCGGCACATCCTCGGCGGGGCTTGGAGCGAAAAACTGTTACGGGTGCTGGAAGTGCTGGGGTAGAACGCTGCCTTCGACAAGCTCAGGCGGCGGTCGCGGGCCAGGGCTGCCTGAGTTTGTCGAAGGCAGCCCTGGCAAGCGGCGAAGGTCTGGGACGGGGCATTTCAAGGCATCTCCGCGAGCAACCGCTCCGGCTGGCCCCGATAGGTCGCCCACGCGCTTTCGCCGCACACAATGCCGCCAAGGATGCGCCAGAGGGCCGTGTTGACCGGCGCAGGCACCCCACGGGCGGCAGCCTCAGCGGCGACGGCCCCATACAGGTACGCGCCTTCTGAGCGGGTGCGGCCCGCCCGCAAATCGCGCAACAGCGAAGGCTCTTTCCCGCCCCGCCCGCCCCCGACCAACTGGCGCAACAGCGGGTTGAGGGCCACCGTGGGCAGATAGCGCGCCAACAGCGCAAGCGTCCCCGCCGGGTAGCCCGGCAAATTTACCGGGCGAACACCCATTCGCGCCATGACCGCCAGCGTCTCGCGGGCGGCGCGCAGATCCAAAGCGAGCAAACGCGGATGCGCGTAGATCTGGGCGACCGAGAGGTCAAGGATGGCCGCTTGGGCATTGCCGAGCATGTTGAGCAGCGCTTTCGACCATTTCATGGCCCGATAGTCGGCGTAGCGCTGCACCGGGAAACCAGCTTGGGTGAAGGTGGCGAGCCACGGCCCCAAATCTGTCGCCGGATCGAGCGGGGCCAAGCCAACGCCGCCGCCTTTGGTGATCACGACCGCCGTTGGGTCGCGCACCTCCACCGAGGTCGTGATTGCACCAGCGATCACCCGGGTTGGGCCAAAGGCGGCGACTAGTTGCTCCTCGTTGCCGATCCCGTTCTGGAGGGTCAGGACGAGGCGTGGCTCTAAGGCTTGCAGGGTCGTGATGGCACTGGGCGTGTCGTAGCCTTTTACACAGAGGACGGCCAACGCCGGGTGACGGAACGGCTCGCGTAGGTCGGCGGGGGACGCCGCGACGGTAAGCTGTACTTGCTGCGTTCCCGTCGGGGTGCTGATCTGGAGTGGATGGGTGGCTAAGGCGTCTACACTGCTTGGTCGCGCCAACAGGGCGCTCGTGACCCCGCCCAGGGCCAAACGCCCCGCTACTTGAAGCCCGATTGCCCCGCCGCCCACGACGACGACCGCCATAACGCACTCCATTTTAGATTTTAGATTGCAGATTTGCCGCAACAGGATGCGGTGCATTTGTCCAAGCAGTTTCAGCTTGACCGTTGCAACCTGCAACCACCCCACATGCTCCTTGTGGCTTTGCGGCTTTGCGGCTTTGCGTGAGATCGCTGAACTGTCTGGTACGACCAATCTGCCTAGCCCCCAAGCCGTCCCTCAAGCTCGAGCATCGCAGCCGTCAGTTGATCTTGGCGCAAAGCCGCCGTCAGATCGCCACGGGTGCGTTCGACTACGCCACGCAAGGCGTCAGTAGTCCGTCGCAGCCCGCCCGTGACCGCATCGGGGTAATCCACCGTCACCAGTTCACTGTAGACATCGTCCATAATTTGGAGCAGCGCCTCGCCCCGGGCGACCTCGCCCCGGCGCAGGCCGTCGAGAATAGCGCGGCGCAACTCACTGGCAGCTTCGGCGAGGCCGTTGAGGTAGGCGGAAGCCGTTACGCCCAGCGCGGCGGGGCCAGGAGGCTCGCGACCGGCGAGAAAAGCCAAGACGAGCTGCGCCTCGACAAACTCCTTCAGGGCGTCTTGGGTATAGCCTGCAAAGCGGATTTCCGGCTTGTTGGCGGTGGCGGCGGCAATCTGGGCGACTGTGGCCTCCGCTTCAGCTAAGCGGCGCTCGGCTTCGGCGAACTCGGCCCGGTGGGTGGCGCGAATGCTGTTGGCGCATTGCCGAATCAGCGCCCGCGAAGCCCCAATGACCTGCTCACGAGCGCTGTGGCTCGCTTCAATCTGCGTGACACAGGCCGCGACAAGCGGTTCAATCGGCATGGTTCGCTCCTCTTCCTGAACTGACATGCGCGCACTGTACCAGACCATTTGGGCGGCGTCAAAGCGGGGGCGTGCGTCTTGCCCAGCTTGGCAAACTACAGAACACGCTGAGGTGCGCTATAATCGGGCCGCGTACCATCAGCATGAAAGGATCGCCCAGCGATGTTCAAACGTCTATTCGGTCGTGGTCAGGATGCGCCGCGCACCGAGGAGGAGGCCAATCAAGAAGGAGAGCAGGTCTCTCAGAGCCTCGAAAAGTCGCGGCAGGGGATCTTCGGGCGCATCGCCCAGTTGTTTGCCACCGAGGACCCGGTGACGGAAGCGCTGTGGGACGAGTTGGAAGAAGCGCTGATCCAGGGTGATGTCGGCCTTGAGACCAGCACC
>CAIRDL010000508.1 GCA_903877345.1 uncultured Oscillochloris sp.
GCCGCTGTTGGCACCAGCGCAGCGGGCACCGTTGCCGCCCTCGCGCCCTCCGCCGCCGCTGTTGGCACCAGCGCAGCGGGCACCGTTGCCGCCCTCGCGCCCTCCGCCGCCGCTGTTGGCACGAGCGCGGCAGGCACCGTTGCCGCCCTCGCGCCCTCCGCCGCCGCTGTTGGCACTGCGACAACCGGTGCCGTCGTGCGGGTCGCTGACCTCAAAGGTCGCAAGATCGTCGTCGGCACCGAAGCCGCCTATCCGCCGTTTGAGTCGGTTGATGCGACCACGAACCAGATTGTCGGCTTCGATATTGATCTCTTCAAGGCGATTGCCGAGCGGATCAATGTCCAACTCGAGTTCCAGAATGTCGCCTTCGACACCATCTTCGCCGCCCTTCAGCAGAAGCAGTACGATGCGGTGATCTCATCTGCAACGATTACGGCGGAACGGGCCAAGATCGTTGCTTTCTCCGATCCCTACATTAGTGTTGGGCAGTTGGTTGTTACCCTCAAGAGCAACACGACGATTAAGAGCTACACCGATTTGGCGAGCGCTGCCGCCGTAGGCGTGCAGACTGGTACGACCGGCGAGACGGCGGCACTTGGAATGGGCAAGGTTCCCGACGCTAAACTCAAGCGCTATGCATCCATTGATTTGGCCTTCATTGACTTAGCTAACAATGCAATTGATGCCGTAGTTTCCGACGGTCCCACCGTCGGGAACTACGTGGCCTTGCCCCAGTTCGCCACCAAGCTCCAGATTGTGGGCGGACCGTTCACCACTGAGAGCTATGGCATCGCCGTGCAACAGGGTGATACCGCGTTGTTGAGTGCCATCAACGCGGCGCTCGTCCAGATCGAGGCTGATGGCACCCTCGCCCAGCTTAAAGCGAAGTACAAGATCCAGTAGGCGGGTGCGCCTCTTCTAACCGCTGACCGTTGACTCGCCGGCGTGCGCTGGTGATCAATGGTCAGCGGTTTACGCATCCACAACGTGCGCGACGAGGAGCACCCTATGGCCCAAGTCACCAGCCTCGAGACCGACCAACCAACCGACCACGCCGTTGCTGGCTCGGCGCTCGCCAGGGCACCGTGGTGGCTGATCATTCTGAGCGTCGGCATTGGCTTTGCGCTGCTTGCCATGCTCCGCGATGAAGCCTACACCAAGACCCTCAGCTATGTTGTGGGCGGCGTTGGGATGAGTGTCTTCATCACGGTGGTTGCCTACATGATCGCGCTGGTGCTTGGCCTCATTGCTGGACTAGGGCGTGTTGCTACCAATCCGTTCGCTTTCCACACCGCCACGCTGTATGTCGAAGTGATGCGTGGCCTCCCCATGCTCGTGATTATCCTCTACACCCAGTTCGTCATTGCCCCGTGGCTGGGTGCCCAACGCTACCCGGCGCTCTCCGGCATCATCGCTCTCGCCATTGGCTATGGGGCGTATCTTGCCGAGGTCTACCGCGCTGGGATTGAGTCCATCGAACGTGGTCAGGCCGAGGCGGCACGCTCGCTTGGCATGAGTTCCGGGCAGACGATGCGCCACATCATCCTGCCCCAAGCCCTGCGCCGCGTGTTGCCGCCCCTTGGCAACGACTTCATCGCGATGCTCAAAGATTCGTCGCTGCTCTCGGCTATTGGGGTCAGCGAGTTGACGCAACTGGCGAAGATCGAGGGTTCGCGTACCTTTGACTATTTCCGAGCCTTCAACTCGGCGGCGATTCTGTATCTGATCTTGACGCTGCTGCTTTCGCTCGGCGTCCGGCTACTCGAACGGAGCACGCGCAGTGGCCGACGCTAAGGCGATTCCCCACACTATTGGCGGGCCGATCATCACGATGCAGGCGATTACACGGCGCTTCGGGAACACACTGGCGCTCGATAATGTCAGCCTGGATGTGCGCCGGGGCGAAGTGCTGATGATCGTCGGCCCCAGTGGTTCGGGCAAATCCACCCTGTTGCGCTGCATCAACTTCCTTGAGGTACCCGACGCCGGCACGGTTACGATTGACGGGGTGGTGTTGCGGCGGCGCGGTGTGGATCTCAACCGCATTCGCGAGCATGTTGGGATGGTCTTTCAGCGCTTCGAGCTCTTCCCGCACCTCACCGTGCTGCAAAATATTGTGCTGGCCCAGCGCATTGTCGCCCAACGTTCGGCAAGCGCCAGCGACCAGATTGCCCGCGACCTGTTGGCGAAGGTTGGCATTGCCGAAAAGGTCGCCAGTTACCCGGCGCAACTCTCTGGCGGGCAGCAGCAGCGGGTCGCCATCGCCCGGGCACTGGCGATGCAGCCTAAGGTGATGCTCTTCGACGAGCCGACTTCCGCCCTCGACCCCGAAATGATCAAAGAGGTACTTGATGTGATGCTCGACCTCGCCCGCGAAGGCATGACGATGGTCATTGTTTCGCACGAGATGGGTTTTGCACGGGCTGCCGCCAATCGGGTCATCTTTATGGATCAGGGGCGCATTGTGGAAACGGGCGCACCCGAACAGGTCTTCGACAACCCGCACCACGAACGCACGCGGCTGTTTCTTAGCAAGGTGTTGCAGCACTAGTACACCGTCCGAGTAATTCTGATGGGTTGTCCGAAGGCCGTAGAGGCGGCTCGCGAGCCGCCTCTACCCATCAAATTTACTCGGATGATGTACTAGTACTACAACGAGAGTTGGTATACTCCTGCATAGCCGACGCTGTACAGAAGGACGTGATGCCAACCGAGATCGTTGTAGATACTGACTTTCGGTTGCAGTGAACGCGGCCAAAAGTTGCAGTGGCTACAGCCCGGCCTGGTCGAGCTCCTCGCGCAGGGCGCGCAGGCCGACGATGATCGCCCGCCACTCATGCGGCATCGGGTATCTTGTCGCGCTCCCAGGCAACACGGATATGCTCTGCTACCGCAAGGTCAGAGGTGTGCTGCTGCCAAATCGGTGCCGCCTCGTCCACCAGCCGGTGCAGCTCCCGTAGCGTGGCCGCACACTGCTCAGCGGTGATCAGCTCCTGGGCCTGGAGGAAGCGCAGCCAGGCCGGGGTCAGCTCCAGCGTAGCGGCGGCTTCGTAAAACCGGGACGAGAGCAGGTTGAGCCGTTGGGCCAGGAAGTGGTTCAGGGAGGCGTAGTCGGGGCTAAGCAGACTCGCCGCCGTCGGCGCGCCGAGAGCCTTCTTCCAATTTCGAGGCGTACCCTCCCGTCGCGCCTCCCGACGCTCGCCGATATAGTTCACCAGCCCGACCCGTCCTAGCTCGCCCCGAGTGAGCGGCACATGTTCGGCGCGGTACACCTCGCCCTGGAAGCGCAGGCTCAGCCGGTTGATCTGCTCGTCCTCCGAGCGGTCGGCGCGCTCCCAGGGGCGATCTTCCTGGCCGGTCAGCAGCGCGAGCAGCTCGGCGAGCAACGCACGATCCACCGGGGCGAAGAACTCCAGCGCCGCGAGCAGCGTAGGGTCATCGCTGCGTGGTGCGGCCTCGCACGCAACATAGGCGAGCATCGTCAGCTGTTGCGCGCCGGCGGCGAAATCCTCGTCGGCTCCGGGGACAAACTTGTTCGACGCACGTACGAGCGGCCAGGCCCGGCGCATGGTGTCGGCGATCAGGGCGAGTTGCCCGTGGTACGCCAGGCGGTCAGAGGATGCGTAGAACATGTCCAGGTCATCGCCCGCCGTCGCCGCGAGGGCGTCGGCGAGGGCGGGCAGCAGGTCGGCGCGGCCCTGGGCGAGCGCGTCGGCGATCTGCCACTCCAGGTAGTACGACACACTCGCCTGATAAAGGTCGGGGCGGGCGTCGCGCAGTTCGGTGATAAGCGCTCCAGCCAGCGAGGGCGCGGCGTGGTCACGTAGTTCGGCGAGCATCTCGTAGGCGTACTCGTCATCCAGGAGACCCTCAGCGAGGGCACGGCGGAAGATCGGCGGCTGATCAGCGGGGGCCGCCGCCGTAAACTCATCCCAGAGCACCTCGCACGCCTGCTCCTCGGGGCTGCGGGGTGGCGGCTCGGGCAGTGGTGGCAACTCTAGGTCTGCTGCGCTGGGCGTGATGGCGCGCACCGCCTCAGCTTGTACGCGGGCGGCCTCGCGCTGGGCGGCCTCGTCCTTGGACAAGCAGCACTGCTTGTACTTCTTGCCGCTGCCGCAGGGGCAGGGGTCATTGCGTCCTACGTTCATAGAATTAGCCTCAGGAAACCCGTCCGTTTACGGGCGGGAGGAATGAGGCTTGTACGGCCTCACCCTGGCGGTAGACGCTCCCCTGCGCCGCTTCAAGCGGTGCAGGGCTGTGACACAATTGTACGGGTAGGGGGTTGTCCCTAGCGTGCAGAAGGCACGAAGCCGGTTCTCCGGTGGATACTGTTTTACGCACGTTCGCACCTGAACCTTGCAGGTTCCGCCGGGGAAGCCTCCGGCGGGTAAAAGGTTGAAGGTCGTAGGCGTTGGCCTAGGCAAC
>CAIRDL010000509.1 GCA_903877345.1 uncultured Oscillochloris sp.
ATGGAATACAACCACCGCAATGCGGTACAGCTTTGGACTGGCGGCTGGAATACGGTGACCCTCGGCAGTTCAACGGTTGTCTACTTGCTGGTAGGCGACATCACCGTGAACAGCAACCAGACCATGACGATTGTCCCCGGTGCGAAGATCAAGGCTACTGCCCAGGCTCGCCTGCTGGTCAACGGCAAGTTCACCGCTGATGGCACACCAGCGACTGATGTCACCTCGGCGATGCCAATCACGTTCACCTCAGAGAAGGACGATACCGTCTGTGGTGTGGGAGCAAGCAACGAGCAAGTCTGCGACACCAACAATGCGGTGGACGGGCCGGCCCCGCGAGACTGGGGCTACATCTCCTTTAGCGCCGGTAGCAATGCCTCAAGCAGCCTAACATGGGCAGATCTTCGTTATGGTGGTCTGGGCTACAATTCCCCGTTGAGCGGCGTTCTTGGCGTGAACAACGCGGTCACCATCGGCCATGCACGCTTCCAGCAAAACTACATTGGTCTCGATATTGGCAGCGGTGCTCTGCCCACCCTCACCTGCAACGACTTTGTAGGCAATCAGGCGTTCGGCATGCGCAACAACCAGCCAGCAACCGTAGTGAGTGCCACCGGCCAGTGGTGGAACAGTACCACCGGCCCAACCTACAGCGCGAATGTTGGCGGCACAGGCGAGAAGATTTCTGACGGGATTGCCTACAGCCCGTGGGCGAATACGGCCTGCGCACCCACCGTCCCCGTCACGACGACGCCCTGGCTGGTGCTGCTCTACATGGCCGGTGATAACAGCGGTACGGGCAGCGTCAGTCTGAGCCCGCCGATGCGTGAATTGCTGACGCGGTTGGGCAGTATGGCCTACAACCCGAACATGCGCCTGGTCGTACTCTTCGATGGTGATAACGCCAGCGGCGGTGATACGCATATCTATACTCGCGAACAGAGCGGTATGGTGGATGTGACCGAGGAGGCTGCCAAGAACTGGCTGGGCGGTATGGGTGGCTCGTCCGGCGCACGTGAACTTGACACTGGCAGCGCATCCAGCCTGAGTACCTTTGTCAACTGGGCCACGACGGCCTACCCCGGCGCGACCCACACCATGCTCTCGGTGGTTGACCACGGCGGCGGCTGGGCACCCAGCATCGGCCTGCCCGGCCAGCCGCGTGGTGGCAAAAACGTTCAGGCTGGTAGTTGGCGCGGCATGAACCTCGACCTGACCAGCGTTGGCGGCAGTTCGCTTGCCACCCGCGATCTCGGTCAAGCTCTGCGTAACACCGTCCACCTGGATGTGTTGATGCTCGACGCCTGCCTGATGGGCATGCTAGAGAATGCCTACGAACTGCGTAATTACGCCGATTTCCTGGTGTCGGGCGAGAATGTACTTTTCGCCGACCTGCCCTACGAGGCGTATCTCGCCAGCGACGGCCTCACCGCTACCACTTCGCCCCTGGGCTTGGCCCGGCGCATTGTTACGAACTACAACACCGGCGCGAACCTTCAGGAGCAGCCCTTCGCCATGAGTGTGACCGACCTGCGCCAGTTGCGCGACGGCGTGGCCGGTAGCTTGCCCACGCTCCTGAATACTTTGGCCACCAAGATGTTGCTCGCCCTGCCCGCCGCACCCACCGATAGCGACCCACTGGTGCTAGCCCTCACCCAGATCTATAGCCAGACCCAGAAGTTTGACTACGATAGCAGCATGGCGATTGAGCCACACGAGGGCTATGTGGATCTTGTGGACTTCGCCAGTAAGCTGCGCGACTCGTCTAACGCAGCGGTGCCCGCCGATGTACGTAGCGCTGCCGGGGATCTGGTCGCCGCTGCGAACACCGGGTCTACCCCAGTGATTGACACCAACCGGGCGATTAGCGGCAACTACAACGGTACGGCGTGGAACCTGAGCGGAGCCAACGGCCTGTCTATCTTCCTGCCGCTCGGCGAGCAGGATTACCGGCCCACCAAGGCCGACCCGAATGACCCGACCAAGTCCCTGGCTGAGCGCCAACTGAGATATTATGCCGACCAGAGCCAGCTCATGCTCACCCACGATGTGCCGCAGTGGGCCGCGCTCCTCGTGCGCCTAGAGCCAACAGTGCCGATCATCCGCACGGGGCCGGGCGGCCTGCCCACCACCGCCGCCGCGAGCCTTGCCGCCGCTCCCAGCATTGACACACGCGCCTTCAACACGCCCGGCCAAGTGGTTCCTGGGGCCGCAATGAACACCAAGCACTACGTCTACCTGCCACTGATTCGGCGCTAAGGCATGTTTCAGAATCGGCGGTTCCAGCTTGACAGTTTACTATGGCAGACGACGCGACGAACAGGAAGCCGGGTACTGGCTTCGACAAGCTCAGGCAGCGTCCTCGCCCGCAGCGTCCTCGCTGGCTGAGCTTGTCGAAGCCAGCGAGGACGCTGCCTCACCCATCGTGCTCACCTTAGCGGCGCGAGGCCCAAACTGTCAAGCTGGTTTGAAACATGTCTTAGGCATAGGTTGCTGGTTTGTCCCCTGTCGCCAGCACCGCCGCGATCAGCGTCAGCAGGGCGTGCAGGCTCACCGGCTTGATGCCGTACAGCGTCGCCCCAGCCGCCAGACAGCGCTCAGCGTCGCCCGGCAACACCACTGCGTTCAGGATGATGATCCGTACTGCGGCCAAGTTGGGGTCAGCCCGCAAGTGGCGTGTTACCGTCAGCCCGTCCAACTCAGGCAGTTGAAGCGCCAGCACCACGACCTCTGGGTGCAGCGCCCGCACCTGCGCCACCGCCTCCGTTCCCGTGCGCGCCGTGCCCACCTGGCAGCCTTGTTGCCGCAAGCCCTCGGCATACGTCTGGAGCGTGGGTTCGTGATGGTCGGCAAGCACCACCCGCCGGGGCGCACCCCAACCTTGAGGCACCGCTTCCGCGAGGGTCGTAGCGGCCCAAGGCAGACTGACCGTGAAGCGGCTGCCTCGCCCTGGCGTACTCTCCAGGCTGATGCTGCCGCCGTGTAATTCCGCCAACCGCCGCACAAGCGTGAGCCCAAGGCCAACGCCGTCATACTGGCGGGCTAAACGCCCATCCACTTGGGTGAAAGGCTGAAAGAGGCGGGCATAATCCGCCGCAGCGATGCCGATGCCAGTATCCCAGACCGCAAACGTGAAGCAGGCTTGCTCAGGGTGCGCCTGAACCTCTAGCCCCACCATCCCGCCTGCCGGGGTAAACTTGACCGCGTTGTCGAGCAGTTTAAGCAGCATCTGGGTCAAGCGGCGCTCATCGGCATAAAGACCAGTCGCCCCAGGCACCACCCGACAGACGAGGCGCAGCTTTTTCTGCTCGGCAGCGGTCTGGACGGACTGGAGGACGGTGTAGCAGAGTGGCTCGACCTCGACGGGTTGGGCATTGAGGACCGCCCGCCCGGCCTCGATATAGGCCGAGTCGAGAATGTCCGCAAGAATCTGGAGCAAATGCCG
>CAIRDL010000510.1 GCA_903877345.1 uncultured Oscillochloris sp.
AATTAGAAGTTCTAGGAAGGAAGTAGAAGTTCTAGGAAGGAAGTAGCGCCCGCGAGTCACGAATTAGAAGTTCTAGGAAGGAATTAGCGCCCACGAGTCACGAACGAGCGCCTGCCCGACACCCGTAGGGGGCGAAGCAACGCTGCCAACACGTCACGGCGGTACTTACGGACGCCACGCGGCTCCAGTTCTCCACAGACGTTTGGAGAACTGGAGCCGCGTGGGGGCGCGCAACGGTAACGTCGAAATGCCCGCTTCTGAACCGTACCCCAGCGCTACCTACCGTCGCACAAACGGCAGATAACACTTGATGTTCCCGCCCGTCGCTGGTTGCCCGCTAATCGTGAGTGTTGCCGGGTCTGCGTCGCCCCCGCCGGGAGCCGGGTTGCGTACACTGATGCTGACGGTGCCCGCACTTGCGGTGTCGGTACTGCTAATCGTTGCCTTGAGTTCCGTGGCGCTGACATAGGTGGTGGGACGCGGCTGCCCATTCCAGAGCACCGTTGAGGTGGACAGGAAGCCGTAGCCGGTCAGCGTGAGGGTGAAACTCGTGTTCAGCGTAACCGTGGTTGGACTGAGGGCCGTGATGTAAGCGCGTGGGTTGGTGGTCTGGCCTGCCACGAACGCGCTGCTCGCCACCGCACTCCACAGCCCACCCGAGTTGCGGGCTTGGAGTGAGACGTAGTAGGTGCTGCCCGTCGTCAGGCCAAGCCCACTGCGACTGGTGTTTAGGACCGCCGCAAGGGTGGCGGGCGCGAGGCCCGTTATGCTCGGCGTCAGGGCCGTCCAGCCGACAATATCAATGGCCTCGGGCGCACTCCCGATGGCGTAGCGCACCTGATCTACCGACGACTCGGCATCGCTGGCGGCGTAGGTAATGTGAACCGTGCCAGTATCACCGTCAAGCCCGCTGGCGAAGAGGTAGGGCAACGGCGGCGGGGTACGGTCACTCACTTGGCCCGCGTAATCCACCGTAAAGGTCGTGCCGTTATTATCGGCGGCGGGCCGCCCGTCCGAGGCGTTGGCCCCGGTGATGGTGAGCCGTTTCGGGCCACGGGTGATCAGGGCCGTAATCGGTAACTCGGCCTGGTAGGTGTACTCATCGAGCCACTGGCCGGTCGGCACCGCACTGCCATAGCCATCCCGGAAGATGTAGAGACCGCTGCGGCTCGGATCGCTGACACTGAGCCACTTGTGGCCGTCGTTGTCGAGCATCAGGGCATTGCTACCAAACATAAAGCTACTACTACTCGACGGCTTGTAGTTGCGCCAGACCGATCCATCGAAGCTGAACAGCCCGTCATAACTCGTGAGCCAAACCATGCCAAGCGCGTCAACCACCAGACCGCCGCTCAGTCCCATCGCCCAGGTCGTTGGCCGTTGGAAGAACTGCCAACTGCCGCCTACGTAGTGACCCAGACCCGCGCCAAAGCAGGCCCAGAGCGTGCCGTCAGGCGCAAGCGTGAAGCCTAAGAGCGAAGCCTGCGACGGATACTGCACCATACTGGCGGGGAATTGCGGCGTTAGGCTCGTCCAAGCTCCGGCGGCGAAGCGGAGCAGCATGGTCAAGGGGGTGGTGGGGGAGTTAGCTTGCAGCCCGACCCAAACCGCCCCATCAGGGCTGACCGTTACCCCAAGCGCGGTCAGCATATTGGAGCCGGTGACGCCATCAGGAACATGGGTCGTCCAACTTGTCCCATCAAAGTGGTAAAGCTTGACCGGCTCGGTCTGCGTTATGCCCATCAGCACACTCAGCACCCAAACGGTGCCATCAGGTGCGACGGCGAGCCGTGGCGTTGCCCACGTTGAGCATGTCGGCATAGGCGTCGTCTGGGTGGCACCGTGATGCCCGGCTCAGGGCGACCGCCAACCTGCCCGTTGACGGTCACGGCGGCGACGCGCAACAGCGGCGCGGGGGCGGTTGTTAGCGCAGCCCCAGCGGCGAGGAGTCCGCCGCCGAGTTGCCCAACCAGACTGGGGTTGGTCGCGTCAATACTCGTCGCCGTGCGGATAATTTGGGCGCGCACAGCGGCGGGCGACCAGTCAGGGTGCGCGCTCAGCAACAGCCCCGCCAGCCCGCTCACGAAGGGTGCGCCCATTGAGGTACCAGATGAAGTGCCGTAGCCGCCGCCACTGTAGGTGGTGTAAATCCCTTCGCCGGGAGCGGCAACATCAATCCAGGAGCCATAGTTTGAATCGGCAGTTTTAACGTCGGTTTGGCCGGTAGCGGCGACCGCGAGGACGTGCTCGTTATAGGCAGCGGGGAAGAAGGGCGTGTTGGTGCCGCCATTGCCAGCCCCGGCGATCATGACGGAGGTAGCCGCCGCCGCCGTCACGGCGCTCCGTAGCGCCGCCGAGTCGCTATTGCCGCCAAGGCTCAGATTGATCACATCGGCGCGTTTCGTGGCAGCGTAGCCGATAGCGGCAGCAATATCCGAGTAGTTCGCGGTGCCATCAGGCCGCAACACTTTCAGGATCATCAGGCGGCAGTTGGGGCAGAGGCCCACACCGCCGAGGTTGTTCGCATTCGCCGCGATGATGCCTGCCACTTGCGTGCCGTGGCCCGTACTGTCACTCAGGTCATTGTTGTTAGCGATGAAGTTCATACCGTGGACATCAAGTGCCGTAAAATCCGGGTTCGTCCACAGCCGGTCGGCCAAATCGGCGTGACTAGCGTCAATCCCCGCATCAATCACCGCAATCACCGTGTCAGAACTGCCCTGCGTCACGTTCCATGCGGTCTCGGCACCAATGCGGGTCAAGCCCCACTGTTGGCTATAGCCGGGATCAGTGGGCACGGTGAGCGCCACGGCCTGTTGGTCAAGTTCGGCAAAAGCCAGGGCCGGGGCGGCGCGTAAGGCCGTGAGTGCGGCGGCGACCTCCGTGCCGGGGGCCAAGCGCAGCCGATAAAGCGGGGTACCGCCGGGTGCGACCGGCAGCGCCTCGACTGAACTGATGGCTAGGCTGTGCGCGGGGCCAAGCGGCGGACGCCCATCGGGCAGGGCGGGCACCCCTGGACGCAAGCCAATCAGCACGGTAGTCGCTTGGGCGCTTGTCGGCTGTGATTGCGCGGTGGTCGGCCATGCGCGGCTCGACGACAGGCTTACGAGCAGGATGATGAGCATGCTGAGTGTGCGTGTGAACATGGACATGGCGTTCTCCTGTCGGTCGTGGTGGTTTGTAAGTGACAACACCCCAGGCCTTGGCGCACAAACAAATGGCTGGCGAAGTCAATCTCACCTCGCCAGCCATCGTGCGCGCTACCCTCGTGTGGCGTTACTCTTCGTTGTGATAGCGGAACGAAACTTTCAGCTTGGTGCGATAGAGGACACTCTTATCGTCCTCAATGTGCAAATCCATGCTGAGCACTTCGCCGACCCTAATGTCGCGCAGACTACGCGCCGCTGTCAGCATCGCCGTCTGGGCCGCTTGCTCCCACGACTCGCGACTCGTACCCACAATCTCGATCACCTTGTACACGCTGCCGTCCATCGTTTCCTCCTTTGGTTCACTCTTCGTTGAGCGTGCCGAATTTGGCCAGATGAGTTTGCGATGTCAATGAGGTAGGGTTGGAGTTGGAGTTGGGGCTGGGGTTGAATCCATCCTAAAGCGATTACCGGGATTGTAGTAGAAAGTAACGCTAACAACTGGTGAAGGAAGGTTCACCAGCCTAGCTCGTGCCGCCGTAGGCCGAACCCGCCGTGACGCGCAGGAAGATCTCTTCGAGGTTACTCACTTGACCGGCGAAGTGGGTCACGCTCACCCCGCCCGCGATAAGGTGGGCGAGCAGCGCCCCGGCGGCGCGGTCGTCGCCCGCAAAGTCAATCTGGAGTTGCGGCGGGTTGGCTTGCGGCAACGGGCGCACCTCCAGCACGTGGGGTTGCGCTTGCGCCAAGTTCGCCGCCTGAAGCAGTGCGGTCTCCAGTTCTGCACCTTCGGCGGGTAACAAGTGAACCTCGAAAACGCGATGAGTTTGCAGCGAGCGCATGATCGCCGCCACTTCACCGGAGGCGAGCAAGTGACCCCGCTCGATAATCCCAATATGCGTACACATCTCCGCCAGTTCGGTCAGAATGTGCGAACTGATCATAATCGTCTTGCCGAGGTTCCGCAGTTCTTTCAGCAACTCGCGCAACTCGACCCGCGCCCGTGGATCAAGCCCACTCGCCGGCTCGTCCAGAATGAGCAGGGCCGGGTCGTGCAGCATCGTGCGGGCCAAACTGAGGCGCTGCTTCATGCCCCGCGAGAGGCTCATCACCTCGGCCTCTTGCTTATGGCTGAGGTCTACGAGCGCCAACAAGTCGGCAATCAGCTTGGGGCGACGGGCGGGCGGGACGGCGTAGGCGGCGGCAAAGAAGTCGAGGTATTCCGTCGCCTTCATGTTGTCGTAGACGCCGAAGAAGTCGGGCATGAACCCAACTTGCCGCCGCACCGCCGCTCGCTCGCGCACCACCGAATGGCCCGCCACATAAGCTTCACCGTCGCTTGGCAGCAACAGCGTGGTGAGAATCCGCATGGTCGTCGTCTTCCCCGCGCCATTTGGCCCGATGAAGCCGTAAACCGCCCCCTGCGGAATGCTCAGATTCAAATGATTGAGGGCGACCATCCCGCCATAGCGCCGCGTCAGGTCGCGGGTCTCGACAATGACTGTCATGTGCGTTCAGCCCCCGGCGTTAGCTTTTAGGGATTAGGGGTCAGGGGTCAGGGATCGCAGGATGGGACTGGAAAGGAGGCCACAAAAATTATCCAAAATCATGACTTCAGCCGGATCAAGTAAAGCGTCGTGCCCTGTTGCGGTTCGACCTTGCCGTCAGTCCGAGGCTCAATGGCGAGGCTGTCGGCCCAACCGAGCACGTAAACCCCATCGGTTTCGGGGAAACCCTGGAGGCTCGACTCGTCGAAACGGTTGGCGTTGAAGAGGCTGTTGATGATCTGCGAGCGTTCAATCACCCCATCCGTGCTGAAGCTGAATTGGTCAGGGAAATTTGCCAGGTCAGGCGGGAGATTGATTGACACCGTCGCACCAGCCTGGAGGTCGCCGAGGACTTGGGCATTTGAGCCGACAACAAGCAGCGCATCCCGCAACGGGCGCTCGCCAGTCAGGCGCACTTGGCCGTGTACCGTTCCGTCGCGGTCGGTCGTCAAAGTACTTTGCACCACAGGCACCGCATTGGTTGGCGCTTCAAGCAACAGCGTGCGGAGCGCCGAAACATCAACCAACAACTCACGCACGCCCGTGACGTTCCCATCGCTCGTCACAGTTGTCGGTTGGAAGCGGAAATTTTCGAAGGTGCCGGGGGTAACGAGCACCTCCGGGGCGAAATCGAGCCGGTAGCTGTGCCGTTGGGGTGAAAAGACACCCAAGAAGGCGGTGATTTGGCCCTGCGTCTGGCCCTCGTACCCCTGGATGATGGCAACCTGTGTGATTTGGGGCTGGACACCCCGTATGACGAAGGTACTTCCGTACGCTGCAGCGGTGAAGCCCAACACCAAAAGGGGCGTAGTCACCCAGGCCAGTTCAACCCGCCGCAAGCGGCGGAGCAGCAAGAAGTTGACTGGCCCTACGACGACGATGTAGCTGCTCACGAGCAGCAGCAGCAAGCCAATGGAGGGCAAACGCAGGGCAGGTAAGTTGAGAGCGTTGCGCAGGAGGTTGTCGTTGTGCAAGCGGAACGCCTGGCCGAGCGCTATCCGTGGCGTGATGGGCAACACGTTAGCCCACAGCGTCGCTTCCTCCGCCCACGTCCGCAGCGCGGCGAAATCAAAGGCAGCGAACAGCACCCGCCCGGCTCCCACATCCCATGCCGTCAACAGGCTGTTGCGGTCGAGCTTCGTAGCGCCTGGCTGAAGTGTGACTGCGCTGACCGTGGTGGTCGGCAGCAGTTTGCTTGAACTGTTGGTGACCAGCGTCGCCAGGGCAGCGGTGGAAGTATTAGGCTGCAACGCGCCCACCGTAACGGGCAAAAGCTCCGCGAGGCCCGGTACCGTCTGCGCAGCACTGGTGCCGCCACTCACGACTAACTGCCCGCCCATGCGCGTCCACGCGGCAATGGCTGCTCGTTGTTCTGGTGCCAATTCAGCGGTCGCGACATTGTGGATGAAAAGCACATCAAGTCCCGCCAGAAGCGCGGCGTCATTCGGCAAGCGGCGGGGATCAAGATGCAGAATCGGGGTGCCCGTCGCATTGTTAATGGTGGCCCCCGCCAGACTATTCAGCAGCGTCGGATCAGTGCTGACCACGCCAATCGTCGTTTGTGGCACGTCAATGGGGTCAAGGCGAGCCAAGACGCGAGCCTGGGTGACGCCTCCGGCCACTAGGGTTACAGTGGCCGTGCGGAAGCCCTCGTTCGCCATTACGGGGAACGTGAGACCCTTGCGCGCCCCACGTGGCAGATCAAGCTCGTAGCGAACGGTCGCGTCACTCTGACCAGCGAAACGCCACTCGAGGCTTGCCTGTACATCGGGGCCGTCATTCGCGACCACCACCGTCACGGGGAACCAAAAGTCCACGCGGTAGTGACCGCTCTCGTCATAACCCGCCTTGACCTCTAGCGTCAGTGGGGATGCGCCTTGCCCGTGCGCCGGACGCGCCAACAAGCCCAGGCAGATCACCGTCAGCACGACCAACAGAGATCTGAGGTTCAATGGGGAGCTCCGTTAGGGGTAATGACCCGTGATGCGTGACCCGTGACCCGTGACCGAGCAACACCCTGACGCATCACGCATCACGCATCACAGATCATGCGGACGGGCGGTTGATCTCGTCGCGCTGGATCTGCGCCTCGTGGTAATACTTGAGCAGTTCGAGGGTGTCGTTGAGCGGGCGGTACTTTTCGGCGCGCTTCGCCTGAATATTGTACTCCGTGACCAAGCTCACCACCTCGCTTGGGCGGGGCACGCGATTGAACGTAATACTGTTCCCGCCACCGCCTGTGTTCAGCACCACATTCCCATAACCAAAGAAGTTGCTAAAGTAGGTTGTCTGCGAAAAGACGTTATTCACCTGGCTCAGCCCAGCCTCGCGCCGCTCTTCGGGGCCAAAGGGCTTTTTCTCAATATCAATCACCTTGTCGGGGGTGAGGATGTACAGGTCGTTACGGTAATCCTCGATCTCCCAGGCACTCCAGCCCACCCAAACTAGGATGAGCAGGACACTGGCGAAGAGCACCCAGAGGGGGGCGAACGCGGCCATGCGTGTCCCAATCACAATGATCAGCACCCCACAGCCAAGCAGCGTGAACGGCCCAACAAGAGCTCTGAGCAGGAATAGCCAGTGTGGGTGCCAAGTAAACTCACCTCGCTCAATATTGACTTCGGGGTTGTTTGGGATAATCCGGTGCAACCAAAGCCACGCTTTGGACTGTTTCAACTGGAGTTGCGGGCGAGGTGGTGCCGGAGTGCGCTCGCCGTAGACCCGTTCGGCCACGAGGCGACCGTAATCCTGGGTCGTCGTGGCCTTGCGTAGCGCCCGCACCTGATTCATCACCGCTGCCTGCAACTGTTTGGGGTTGCGGGCCGCCTCGAAGGTAATATTGCCGTTAAAGCGGGCCGACTTAATCTCAATCCGGCCATAGCCAAGCCACTGCTCGGCATAGGTTTTCGTCGCTGCGCTCACGTCCTGGACATCTTCCAAGAAAATCTGCCGTTGGACGCGCTCCTCGACCAAACGCGGGATGATCACGGTGTCATCGTCGAAGATCACGCGCTGGTTGGTCACGATCAGTTGGTCGTTGAGCCAATCGTAGAAAATGAAGACCACCGACATCAGGCTGAGGAAAGCGAAGAAAATGAGCAGCAGGTTGAACGGATCAGTGCCTTGCCCACCGAAGAGCTTGGCGTCAATGACAAAGAGACGCCCGCCGTTGTAGCGGAAATAGGCCAACAGGCTCAGGGCGGTTCCCGTGAAGAGCAAGATGCTTCGAGTACGCAGGGTCGGCTTGCCGCGCACCCACAGCGCCATCCAAAGCAGGGCCAACAAACTGACAAGGCCGATTAGCAGCCAGTTGAAGGGATCGAGGCCATTGGGCGCGTCGCTCAGCATGACGAGGAAGCTGCCGCCAATGGCGCGGTAGCCCGCGAAACCACTGAAAAAGAGCAGCAGGAGCACCGAGATGCTGTCGCGTTTCAAGAGCTTGATCACATGGCGACCCGTCACATGGATGATCTGTTCCTGCGAGCCGAGTTCAACCGACGAGGTAGCATCAAGCTCGAGTTGCTGGCGGAGCCAGTCGGTGATCGGCATAAGCGGTACTCCTGGAACTGAACCGGGCTTACGTTGGCCGGGCCAGATACGCCATGATCCAGGCAACCTCTTCGTCAGGCGAACGGCCATCGGTGTTCAGGATGACGGCGTCGTCAGCGGGGTGCAGTACATGCTGATCCAGATCATCGCGACGGGCGAGGCTGGCGCGCACTTGGGTGACAGGCGGCAGATGCGGGAGGTCGCGTTGCTCGTGCAGGCGGCGGCGGGCGCGTTCGTCGAGCGAGGTTGCGAGGAAGATCTTTAGTTCGGCCTCGGGCATCACGATCGTACCAATATCGCGTCCGACCATCACCACGCGCCCCCGGTGGCCAATCGCTTGCTGTTGCCGCACCAACTCGCGGCGTACACCGGGGTAACTGGCAACCAACGAAACCTGCGCCTCAACTTCGGGGCTACGGATGGGCCACGTCACATCGTTTCCGTCGGTCAACACCGTGTACTGGCGTCCGTCGTCATGGGTAGGCGGCGTGACCTCGATCACGATGCGGGTCGCTAGCGCTTCGACCGCCGCTTGGTCGTGGAGTTCAAGGCCCGCCTGCATCGCCGCCAGCGTCAGTGCCCGGTACATCACCCCTGTATCGAAGTAGAGGTAGTCCAAGCGGGTGGCCAAGCGGGCACCCAGCGTACTCTTCCCAGCCCCGGCGGGGCCGTCAATGGCGATCACAAAGGGATACTGCATAGATTACTTATCAGCGGCTCCGGCCTGTTCTTCGGGCGCATTTTAGCACACGGCGGCGGGCTTCGTGGCAAGGCATAGCTTTTCAAGTCTTACAGTGGTTGCACCGTCGCTTACGACTTCAACGCTTGGTGTGAATTCTCCTACACGGTTTTGCCCCAGGATGTGCTCGACGCCAATACCACTAGGCAGAGACCCATATTCACGCCTCGCATGGCGGTTGCAAAGTCCTGTTGCTGCGCCATCCCTCATCCCCCATCCCTCTCTCTCGCAAGCGGGAGAGAGGAGCCGAACGCAGACTGCTGCGGAATCCCCCCTTTCCCGAAGGGGAGAGGGGCCGGGGGTGAGGGGCAACAGGCGACTTTGCAACCGCCATACTTTACAGTTTGAGCACACGCGAAACGTTCTGATGCGCTCGACCTGACCCTTGCCCCCTGCCTAATGCGCTTTACGGCCCACGACCAACAACATCGAGCGGGTGGGCGGGAGCAGCGCCGTGACGGTGGCGAAGACACTCTTCACGAGGACGCGCAGGGGATGGGTACGCAGACGGGCCGCTTCGAGGCCGACTTGCTCCCACGGGGCGGCAAAACGGCGGGTGGTCACGCGCAGCCCCGCCTGTTCAACCAACCACGTCAGTTCCGGCATCGTATAGGTGCGGGCGTGGGTGGTGTAGCGCGCCTCGCCCTCAAGCAACATCTGGTGGCGAAACTCGGCGCGGGTGCTGAGGGAAAGCCAGAGGACGGCGCGCAGAATGGTGCGGAGGCGGCTCTTCACGTAGAGTTCGTTCGGTGTCGTTACCAACAGGCCGCCACCGGGGCGCAACACGCGGACGAATTCGCGCAGCACGGGCAACGGCGAGTAAAGCAGGTGTTCGATCACCTCGGAGAAGACCACCCAATCAAAGCTGCCAGCGGCGAAGGGCAGCGGCTCACGTTCGAGATTGGCGCGGCGCACCTCGACGCCCAAACGCGCCCAAAGCGCCTGGCGTTTTGTCGGGTCGAGATCTACTCCGGCGACGTGGTAGCCCGACCGCACGAGCAGTTCCGTGAAATGGCCGGGCGTGACACCGACTTCAAGCACCCTTGCGCCCTGCGGTGCCTCAATTGCCTGGAGCATGGCGGCGAAACGGTGGCGGTGCAGGCGGAAGTAGGCGGCTTTCCCGTCGGCTTGGGCGGCGCGCTCGACCTGCGTGAAAATCGTACTGATTGGCGGTGTTGACATAGCGGCGCGCATGATACCACGGGCGGGGCGACGGGGCGAATCGGCCTAGCCCGCGCCAAACAGGCGCATTGCCGCTGCGGGTACGTCGGCGGTGATGTAGAAAAAACCCAACGCGGTAATCACATAAACCGCCAGGAG
>CAIRDL010000511.1 GCA_903877345.1 uncultured Oscillochloris sp.
AGCGCACGCTGGTACGGCGCACACCCTGGCCCAACGCCGTCTCGTAGAACGCAGCGCGGCGGGTCGCGGCGACGGCCTCGGCCTGGGCTTCCTTCGTCTGCGCGTCAACCTGCGCCTGTGCGTCCTTAGTCTTCGCCTCTAGCTTCTTCACCGCCGCCCGCTCAGCCTGCAAGGCGGTCTTCAACCCTGCGGTGTGGGCCTCCACCACCTGGCGCTGCGCGGCGTCCATGCCTGCGATCAGTTCCTCGTAGGTCGTTGGCCCTGCGGGTGGGGCAGGGGCTTGGGCCGCCGCATCGCTCGTGGGGGCAAGGGGTTCGGCATCGGCGTCGGTCGTCGTCTGGGTGGGCATACGGCTACGGCTCCCAAGCTATAAAAAAAGCGCACAACCCCGATGGGGGTGGTGCGCCTACTAGCTGCTACCAGTTCAAAGAACCATCTGCCCGTATTCTAGCACAGGCGAAGAAGTGGGGCGAGGCAATCGCCGTGGTGGAGGGTGTAGGAGGTAGTCACGCTGGTATGCCCCGGTCGAGATGCCACCACCAATAGACCGCTGGGATGTCGTTGCGGGCCTCGAAGATGAGCGGGAAGCGCTTCGCCAGCGTAGGGCGAACGGCAAGCAGCTTCGCATCAGCCTTGGCCAACACCTCGCGCTGCACAGGCGTAAGCTCCTCGCCGCGTTCAAGCGCATCAGTGATGGCCTCGCGGTTGACGAAGGCATTGGTCACCTCGCTTGATTCTTCGTAGTTGGTGATATACTGCGCGGCTTCGGCATAGATGGCGATGTAATCATCAAGTGTTACCACGGTCGGTGATCTCCACAAGTGCAGGATTGCGGTCAATCCACTGCTCAATACGGGCAATAGGGAAGCACGTTCGCATGACCCCGCCCCGGCTAATTGATACCACCATTGTAGCATCTGACTGCTTCCATCGCGCCAGGAAGAGGTAGGACACCATTTCATCGTCAATCTCGGTGAACAACCGATCCCAACTATGAACGACTATCCGGCTCAGTTCTTCAAGCTGATTTGGATTGAGCGGGCCGTCAAGAAACTGAACAAAGTCGCGGCGATGGTCTTTTGCATGAGCGATAAGACGGGTCGGCTTCCATTGCGCCTGCTGCGCTACCGCGATCTCAGCGCGTAGCTCGGCGTCGGTCATCGCAGCGAGTTGGTTGGCGCGCATCGCCCATAGCTGGGCCCGTGGATCGGCAGCAGCCCCAAGCGACTGCGGAATAGGGTGCGGCAACGTCGCTACGGTCTGTGGTGGCACACCAGCCCCGCCTGACCCACTCGACCGACTTGGCGTGTGCGTGCCCGCCTGAATCTCCCTCAAACTCCGCTGATACCTGCTCTTCCCCCACGTCGGATCGTGCCGTTCGCCCACCAGGTCAGCCAGCGTGAGCTTGCCCTCGGCATACAGCGCGTGCTTGCCAGGGCCAAGCATTTGCCGCTGGGTCGCCGCGTCCTGGTTGGCGAACCAGTCCTACGACGCCACCTCCAGCGGAAGACGCTGCTGGGCGGCGGCGTCGGCGATGCGGGCCTGGGCGATGGCGAAGTACGCCGCCTCCTTCTCGATGCCGATGAACGAGCGGCCCAGATTTACGCAGGCGTGGCCCGTCGTGCCACTGCCCATCGTAAAGTCAAGCACCGTATTGCCCACGTCGGTGTAGGTGCGTACCAGGTAGTCAATGAGGGCCAGGGGCTTCTGGGTGGGGTGGATACTGTGATGACGATCTACTGCGGTAAACCTCTGCACCGTTCGAGGGTTGACGTATGAAGTAAATGCCAAAGCGGTCTTCATCTGCGGCCCGCCATGATTTGTCTTTCTCAGCCCTTGCGGTCGCACTTCGCCTCGTGAGGCACGATCTATCGCTGTTTGCGATATGCTTTGTTGTTGAATAGGGTTGTAGACACCAGAACGCTCGTAGAACACGAGTATATTCTCGTGGTTTCGCATTGGCTGATACCGTGCAGCGGAAAAGTTTGTCGCGAGGTTCTTCTCCCACACCCATTCATACTTAAACCACTTCGGATTGCTCATCACCAACGCGCTCGTAAACGGCTGCGACCCAAACAGCACGCACGCGCCCCGTGGTTTCAGCACGCGCTTAATGCCCTCCCACATCGGAGCGAAGGGAATAACCGTATCCCACTTACACGCGGTGGTGCCGTAGGGCGGGTCGGTAATCACCGCGTCTACGCTGGCATCGGGTAGGGTACGCAGCACATCGAGACAATCGCCGTGGTGGAGGGTGTAGCTGGCTGAGGTCATGTCACTCCTTACGATTAGGAACGATGCTATACTGTGGGCGCGTCGCTTGAAGTAGAGAACCTGCCGTCTACACACCCATGTGGTCACAAGAAATGCGGGGGTTGGCAGACCCGCCAAGCGACACACTACCCCTCTCGCTTCCACGCACGGCGGTGCTGGTTGTTCTGCACTTCTTCCTCACCAGCCAAACGATACGACAGAATAGAATGCTTTCGCTCGTTCGGTCGTGCCTGCATAAGGACGGCAACGCGAACGTAATGCGTTTCATCAAAGCGCTGGTAGAACATTGCCATCATCGGATCGCGCTTGTTTCGGTGAACCTCATCGGGGTTGAGAACTGCATCAACGATGACGGTTTCAAGCGATTCCATCTCAGGATGACGAAAGAGATAATGGCCCCGCTGGCGTCCGGTGAGTACTGCGCCAAGATTGCCTTCTGCATCGTCTGCCCATAGCGCGACAATATCGTGCCGAAGCAATCCAATCGGCAGGACATCAGCATCGGTTAAGCCCCGAATGCGTTGAAGCATTGTTTCTGCCTTTACCGCTTCTGCCTCTGCCGCCTCCCGTTTCGCCGCCGCTTCCGTCGCCTCGCCAATACTCCGCTGATACCGACTCCTCCCCCACCGCGCATCCTCCTTCACCCCCACCAGGTCAGCCAGGGTGAGCTTCCCCTCGGCGTAGAGCTGCTGCTTGCCAGGGCCAAGCATCGCCCGCTGGGTCGCCGCGTCCTGGTTGGCGCTACGAGGCTTCCTCCAACGCCATCCGCTGTTGCATCGCCGCATCCGCGAGGCGCTTCTCGGCAATCTTGAAGTAAGACTCGTCTTTCTC
>CAIRDL010000512.1 GCA_903877345.1 uncultured Oscillochloris sp.
CATATGGCATACGGCGTGCCTACGGAAGCCCTACGGGACGAACCGGCTCCGCACCGCTACGGAAGCGTTTGGAGTGCGGTACCAGGCGGTTCTGTGGGCTGAAGCGACCGGCATAGCTACGGGCTGTTTGGGCGAGTCATGGTGCCGATGGTACCGCGTGGGCTACGCGATGACCCAGATTGAGGTGCGCCTTCATCGGGTATCATGGCGGGAAGTTCACCGGCCCCACCGCGCCGCCGTTCGGAACAAAAAACCATGAAGACGCCCCATGCCCAGCCGATTGGCTACGCTACCGACCCCACTTGGCCCGCCCTCCGAGCGGCAACTCTCGCTGATCGTCGGTGGCCCGCTGTGGCGACGCGGCCTCGCCACGGTGGCCCTCGACTTGCCCACGTACGGGCAGACGCGAGTCGCCCACCGCGCACAGGTCACCTATGACGATTGGGTGCGCCTAGTCTGCGATTTTAGCGCGGCTGAGCGGCGGCGCACCGGACGCCCAGTGGTGCTCTACGGGCTATCGGCGGGCGGGATGCTGGCCTATCACGCGGCAGCCCTTGACCGCGAGTTTGCGGGCATCATTGGCATGACCTTCCTCGACCAGCGGGTGCAATGGGTGCGCGACGCCACGGCGTCTCATCCGCTGATGAGTCGTATCGGTGGCCCGGTCGCCGCCCTTGCCGCCCAAACGCCGCTTGGCGGGATCAAGCTGCCCATGCGCCTCGCCGCAAAGATGCACACCCTCGTAAACCATCCCGCAGCGCTCCGAGTCATGCTGGCCGACCCGACCTCGGCGGGCAACTGGCCGCAGTGCTGCTCTTGGCGGTACTGATAGCAATCCTACACAGGTTGTGAAAAGGAGTCGAGCCTTTAGGCGGCCCTATCCGGCTGAAGCCTTGACTCCACGCAACAACCCCAATAGGATTGCTAGATTACCCCCGGTGCCATCCCGCTGGCGGTGCTGTGGCCGCCGGTGATCGCGCTGCTTACCGAGGCGGTGCGGCGCTACTTGGGGGCGTGGCGTTAGGCAGGTAAAACTGACGCAAAGGCGCGAAGGCGCAAAGGAAATCGTTTCGCCTTGCGCCTTCGCAGCTTTGCGTCAGCTCAGGTGCGCTAGGGTCACGCGAGATCAGCAAGCGCCTGACGGGCCTCGGCGAGTTCGCGACGCATGCCCAGTCGCTCGAAGAGGTCTATGGCCTCGGCAAAAGCAGCACGAGCGGCGGGGAGGTCGCCGCGCAGGGTGTGCAGGCGGGCGTAGGCCCGTGTCACCTCCGCCGACAAGCGACGGTGGCGCAGTTCGACGGCCCGCTCCGCCGCTGTCTGTACATGCTGCTCGGCTTGGCTGATCAGCTGCTGATCCATTGCCAAGTGGGCCAAGAGCAGCGAGCCACGCAAGACCCCGCGCCAGTCATTGCTTGCCGCGCTCAATGCCAGCAACTCCCGTATACTCCCCGTTGCCGCCTCAGTCTGCCCAATCCGATAGAAGTACTCGGCGAGGTCATAGCGATACATATTCCTAAGATAGGACGCTTGGCTGAGGGTCACGTTCCGTTCGGCGAGGGCCGCGATCGGCTCGTACTGCTCCAGCAAGAGATAGGCACGAATTTGCGAGTAATTGATATTTTGTTCTAAACTAGCGGACGCTTCAGGGAGTGAGGCGAACAATGCCCGTGCGCGGGTCACACACTCCATCGCATGCTGCGGCTGGTTCAAGTAGCAAAGCGTCCGTATCTGGATGCATAATAGCCCGATCTGCGCCTCTTTTTTATCCTCCTGCTCAGCCGCATAGAGCGCAAGGGCGACAAAGCGCGTCCGATCTTCGTAATACCCACGGAAACTCCAAACGCGGTTAAGGCGAAAAACCAGCGCAATCAACTGTTCCCAGCGCTGCACGTCAGCACAATATTGAACCACGCGGTGGAGGTTGGTAAGCTCCTGCTCAAGGTGATCAAGATACACCTGCTGCGTAGCGCTCTGCGTGCTGGCCTGTTGCTCGACAAAGGCGACAAAGTAGGCCGTCCACCGCTCCCGCGCCCCTGCCTCAAACCCCGCCTGTTCCGCCAGTTTCGCCCCGGCAAACGCCCGCACCAGCGGGTGCAACGCATAACGCGGTAGGCTACGCAAGTCGGCTTGCTGCACATCAAGCAGCGCCATGTCTGCTAAGCGCTCAACTGCGCGGTCAAAGGCAAAGCCCTGCACGTCCGCTGTTGCGCTCAGGGCTTCGCCGCTGGCGCTGGTGGGGAAGAAGGTGGCGACCAGCAGCACACGCCGTGCGGCCTCATCAAGCAGCGCCCAAGCGCGGGTGAAGAGGTCGTCGAAGAGGTCGCCCCGTGCGGCGTAGAGGTCGTCTACCACCTCTTGCAATGGACGGCGCTCGTGCTTGACTAGGCCCAGGGTGATCTCGATGGCCTTTGGATTACCGCCCGTCGCGGTGATCAACGGCTCCAGTTGCTCCAGGCTACCGACCAACTTCTCCATCCGCAGTTGCCGCAGTCGCTGATCAATCAGCGTGCGAACTTCCTCCTCGCTCATCCCGCGCAACTCCACCGGCCAACTGCTGCGGCGAAATTCCCGGCGGTACTCACGTGTGGTGATGAGCGCCTTGCTCGGCTCGGGCAGGTTGAGCAGCCAAGTCAGCAGTGCGCCGTCGGTGATGGTCTCGGAGTTGTCCACCACCAGCAGCACGCGCTGGCGGCGCAGGAGTTGCTCAACCTCGCGCCGCTTCTCGTCGTGCTCGTACTGCGTGAAGCCGGGATAGTCCAGCGTGCGTGCAACCTCGTCCAGCACCGTCGTCAGGTTCGTGGTGCCGGGCCGGTCTTTGTCGCTGACCCAGACGACCGCATCGAATCGCTGCGTTTCACCATCCTCGCGCAGACAGTGGGCGGCGACCTCGCGGGCCAAACTGGTCTTGCCGTTACCGCCAAGGCCGACGATGAGCACGGCGGCAGAGCGTTTCCCCAGGCCATCCGTAACCTCGGCAAACGCCTGCTCGCGCATCACGAACTGGCTGTACGTCGGCGCAGGCAGATTCTCGTAAACACGGG
>CAIRDL010000513.1 GCA_903877345.1 uncultured Oscillochloris sp.
ATCCTATAGCAATCCTCTTGGAATCGTAAAGAGGAGTCAAGGCTTTAGCCGGCTGAAGCCTTGACTCCTCTTCACGACCTGGATAGGACTGCTATAGCTTTGCCGTAGCCCAGAAGGGTGCGGTTGGCGTAGCAAACTCCCACCCCAACCCGTCCTATTGTGTGTAGGTATACCACGGCACAAGGTGTGGGATGGGCGGTTGCATCAGGCACGGTTCATCGTATCTGGGGCCGTTACACTAGGCCCATAGCCCGATAATTCCAAGAGTGAGGTGACCACGATGACACTCGAAGCACTTGAGCGAGACGTCCGGTTTATCGTTGACAGCCATAGCACCGTAACCTCGGTGGTGCTCGCCCCCGACTTGTGGCAGAAGATTCTGGTCGCCCTTGAGGAGGCCGAACACCGTGAGATGGTGGATCTGCTGACGGAGCAGGCTTCTATTGGCCCGATGGCGATGGCGACCTTGGGCTTTAGCGGGGGCGTTGACGCCTGGGTTTAGTTCGTTTGCGGCGTAAGGACAAGGAATCTGCAAAGGGGGAGCGCGATCGTTGCGCCCCCTTTTCGATTCTGGCTGCAACCTATGAAGCACCCACCAATCTTGTCTAAGCCTTCCCTATGCGGGAACGTAGTCTCTATCAGGTAACGCTCACGATTGGCAAGCACATACGACGGGTTTGGTCTGCGGGAACGCTGCAAGCTGACTCACGCCTTCACACCTCATCCACAAAGCGCTGCGTTTCCTTGTGCTGATAGGCACTTGCCAAGTCCTGCGAATCAGTGTACAAGGTGCATTGTGATAAGTACCACGTAGGCCCACAACTGAGGTTCGTGTATGCGTAACCTCGTGGCTTGCAGCCGACTGCCCCTCAGTTAGATTGCGGAGGTTCTCCCTATGTCTTCACAACATTGGCCCGTTCGCTTGCGCTTACCCAGTTGGCTGCCGTATAGCCTGCTCGTCTGCCTGCTCCTTGGCCTGAGCAGTTGCGGGTCAGGTTCGCGTAGTACGTCGGTGCCCCTCATCGAGCCGAGTACGTCGTCCGCCCCGTCTGGTACACCTGGTGCGTCGTCCGGCCCATCGGCAGCAAGCGCGGTGCCTGGCCCCACGGTCGCCCTCGTGATGAAGACGCTTACCAACCCGTTCTTCGTTGAGATGGAGCAGGGCGCTCGCCGGGCGGAGAGTGAGTTGGGCGTGCAGTTGATTGTCAAGACGGCGGCGCAGGAGACCTCGATTGACCAGCAGATCGCGATTATCGAGCGGCTTATTGATCAAAAGGTTGCCGCCATCGTCATCGCGCCCGGCGATTCGACCAGTCTGTTGCCTGTCTTGGTGCGGGCGCAACAAGCGGGGATCATCGTCGTCAACATTGACAACCGCCTCGACCCGACCCTTACCCGCCAACTTGGCCTCGTGAACGTCCCTTTTATTAGTGTGGATAATGAGGACGGAGCCTACCAGGCAGCCCGTGCGGTGAGTGCGAGTATCATTACACCAACTGAGGCGATCATCATCGAGGGGATTATGAGTGCACAGAATGCGATTGATCGGACGCGCGGGGCGCAGCGGGCTTTTGCCGCAAATCCGGCGATCACCCTGGTTGCAACCGAGACGGCGCATTGGAAGATTGATGAGGCGTATGCGGTGACGAAACGACTGCTGATCGCGCATCCGCGCATTGGGGTGATTTTTTGTGCCAATGATATGATGGCCCTCGGAACGCTTCAGTATCTGGCAGAGATTGGGCGCACCGATGTCCAAGTCGCTGGCTTCGACGCGCTGGTCGAGGCGCGACAGGCAATCACCGCCGGTCAGATGGTCGCAACGGTAGACCAACAGGCGGCACAACAGGGCTACCTCGGTGTGCGCTACGCCGTCACGCTGTTGGCAGGCAACCAAGTACCCCCAGAGACGATGGTGCCAGTAAAGCTGATTACGCGGAACTCAAAACCTTAGCGCAAAGTTATTTTGGCAGTAGCGCATAAGTAGTCCGTAAAGTAAGTCTTCTGGTACAAGTGCTGGCTTCGACAAGCTCAGCCAGCGTCCGTTGGCTGAGCTTGTCGAAGCCAACGCTTGTGCAAGCAAACTTCGTTGCCGGACTACTTAGTACGGCTTTTGGAAATCCCTGACTGACCGCCGACAAATCACGCCTCACCCACCGCGTCTTAGAAAGAAGCGTTCGATGCCCACCATTCTGCTGATCGAAGACGAGCTTACCTTTGCCGAGACGCTGCGCTACAACCTCGAACGTGAGGGCTACAGCGTGAGTATCGCCAACGAC
>CAIRDL010000514.1 GCA_903877345.1 uncultured Oscillochloris sp.
TACCAATCGCACCCTGACCTCGTAATTCTCGACATTGTGATGCCCCATGTAGACGGCATCCAGGTCTGTCACACCTTGCGCCGCGACCAGAAGTTAGCCTCAGTCCCCATCCTCTTCCTCACCAAGCGCAGTTCAATCGAGGATCGCATCAACGGTCTCAATGACGGGGCCGACGATTATCTCGTGAAGCCCTTCGATTTTGGCGAGTTGAAGGCCCGGATCTGCGCCTTGCTCCGCCGGAGTGGGCAGGGGCGTCCAGGGACGGTCGCCCTTGCCGCGCAACTTGCCTATCGTGATCTGAGCCTCGACCCGCGCACCCACAAAGTCACGGTTGGCGAACGGGCGGTTCTGCTGACCCCCGCCGAGTTTGACTTGTTGCGCCATATGCTGATCCACCAGGGCCAAGTCTTCTCAAGCGAGCAGTTACTCGTCCAAGTCTGGCATTATCCGCACGACTCACGTGATCAGGGTCTGGTGCGTTGGCATGTGATGAACCTACGCGCCAAGATCGAGCCTAATCCCGGTAAACCCATGTATTTACGCACCATGCCCCGCCACGGCTACATCCTCGGCGACACAGCACATCCCTAACTGGCGCAGATTATGGTGTGCTGCTTTTCACCCACCAGCGCATGATCTGCTCTGAGTATTTACTATATGCTATGCAACACCGTAGGTTCAGCAATGCCGACCTGCGAGCCATAAGCGCACATGTTTCCTTTCATCCCCTGTCGCGCTTGCACGACAATGCTAACGCATTCCTAACACAAAGCTAGGTCAATCCTAGTAGACAAACGCGCAGCTTCACGGTATGATGGCAACGTAGAACTAAACCAGGGAAGGAGGTGAATGAATATGGCAATTGAGAAGGTGAATGCATCTAGCAGCCTCGCCGAAGTTATTGATCGCATCCTCGACAAGGGGATCGTGGTTGACGCTTGGGTGCGTATCTCGCTGGTAGGCATTGAGTTGCTCGCCATTGAGGCCCGCGTGGTCGTCGCTGGCGTGGATACTTATCTGAAGTATGCAGAGGCTGTCGGCCTGACCGCCGCCGCCGCCGCCTAATTTCACTCCCTGTTTTTTCGTCTTAGCCTCGCCGAATATTTTAAGGAGCTAACCGCTATGGCAATCGAGAAGGTGAACGCATCCAGCAGCCTCGCCGAAGTCATTGACCGCATCCTCGACAAGGGCATCGTGGTTGACGCGTGGGTACGCATCTCGCTGGTCGGCATCGAACTGCTCGCCATCGAGGCCCGCGTGGTCGTCGCCGGCGTGGACACCTACCTGAAGTACGCCGAGGCCGTGGGCCTGACCGCCGCCGCTGCCGCTTAGTTCACTCTCGTGCGGCCGGCGCACCTCGTTCGCCAACCGCTGAACTGAGAAGTTCGCCCCTACGGCGATTTCCTACTCAATTCAGAGGTTTCGGTGACGAGGTACGCCGGTCGCTACAGTTCCGTACTGGAGGTTTTCATGTCACTTTCCGCCGACGTGAGCCGTCTTGCCGATGCGGTGCGAGCGGACTACGACAGTAGGGTCAGCACGGTTAGTGCTATTCGTGCATCAGCAGTGCAACAGGTCTCCGATCTGCGCGCCCAGCACCTTGCGACGGCCGCCGCGCAGCGCCAGGAGCTGCAGCAGTCCGCCGAGGCACGTCGGCAGGCTGTCACTACCCTGCTGAACGACATCAAGACCGGGCGCACCAACCAGAGCGCCGAACAGCGCCGCAACCTGGATGCCTACGCCAGCAGTCTCCGTCAGTCCACCAATCAGTTCCTTTCCGACAGTACTGCGGCACGGAAGGCGATGAGCACCGGCCAGCGTGAGCAACTCGACGCCTACGCCAGCGACCTTCGCCAGACGATTAACCAGTTCCTTACCGATAGTGCCACGGCACGGAAGGCGATGAGCACCAGCCAGCGTGAGCAGCTCGACGCCTACGCCAGCGATCTTCGCCAGACCATCAATCAGTTTCTTGCCGACAGTGCCGCTGCGCGGAAGGCGATGAGCACCGGTCAGCGACATCAACTTGGTGCCTATACTAGCGGTCTCCGCCAGACGATTAACCAGTTCCTTACAGACAATGCGGCGGCGCGGCAGGCGATGAGCGCCAGCCAGCGTGAGCAGCTCGACGCTTTTATGGGTGACCTTCGGCAGCGGACGAACGACAGTCTAGCTCAGGCCAATGCGGTGCGGCAGGCGCTCCGTAGTGACCAGGATGCAGCCCATCAGGCGTGGAGCCAGTTGCGCCAGGATTTGCAGCAGCGTCGGGCGGGTGGTGCTCAGGTTGCTGAGTCCGCTCCGGCTGCCGAGCCTGCTCCGCAGGAAACTGCAAGCCCCCAGGCGACGACACGAACCGGGCGGCAGCGCCGGGCAAGTGAAAGTCAGCCTGACGCCCCATCTGAGACTCCGCAGGAGTGATGTTGAGTGGCGCGTAGCCACTCTGGCGGGAGCGGGGCCAGCGACTGCTCACATCAGCAGTCGGCGGCTCCGCTAAAGTGCGGATATTTTTTTGACCAGTCTATCTGCTAGATTATCTGCAAGGTTCACTAGCGCGAGGTCGGGGCTATGTTTGTAGGAAGCCGTCGTATCCGCTCTGCGGGCCGTACAAGTGGGAGCGTCGAAGTGACGCTGCCGCCACAGCTGCATGCCTTGCTCGAGATTGAGTGCCGCCTCGTGCTTCGTGACGGCACCCACCCCGAGATTGTGCTGCAGCCAGATCTGTCGGTTGCCCATACGCTGCTGCTGAAACTCTGGCGGTGGGTGCGGGCGGGATTGGCTGTGATTGGTGAGGTGGGCGATTTTGACCCAGGGGCCTTCACCCTGGCACTTTTGCCGCCGCGCCATTGGCAGCAACGTCCGCCTTTGGCTTATGCTGACGCCCTTGAGGTTTTGAACCGTAGCTCTAGCGCGACCGCTCGTGATGCCTTGGCCCGTTTGGTGGCCCATATGGGCATTGTCGCTGGGGGTAGGCTCGGTCTCAGCGACGCACTGACCCCCGCTTTTGGTGATACCGTGGCCTATCTGGTGACTGGCGTGGCCCCCCTCACTGGCCTGGAGTGTGAGCGCGGCCTGACCCAACAACTGTTTCAGGGCCACGGCCCGCTCGATCAGGCCA
>CAIRDL010000515.1 GCA_903877345.1 uncultured Oscillochloris sp.
GAACGTGGACGCCGAGCTACGCGCTGGGGCGTTATCACCCGGATCATTTGGCGGTCGGCACCGCTGCCCTCGCTGCCGTCTACCCGGCGGCGCAGAATTGCTGGGATTTCCCCGAACTTTTAGCCGACGGCTTGTTGCCTAGTCGGGTGAAAGAGTTGTGGGTGATGGCTGCCCCGCACCTTAACCACGCCGTTGATATTTCGGCCACGTTTGAAGTCAAGTTGGCGGCGCTCCGTTGCCACGTCAGTCAGCTTGGTACCGACCACACAGCGTTGGCCGAACGGATGCGCCAGTGGGCCGTCGAACGTGGCGAGCCGTTCGGGCTGCCGTTGGCCGAGTCGTTTCACATGGTTGAGAACTGAGGGCGGTCAACAGGCGAGCAGGGCCGCCAATTGGCGCGGGTCGAGCGCCGCTTCCACATGGTCGGCGAGGCGTTCATACGGGTCGGGCGGCGGCGCGGCGCTACCGCCCAGCCAACCGAGTGAGCGGAGCCAGCCGCGCCGGAAGTTCGTGGTGGCGAAAAGCCCGTGGAGGTAACACCCCCACACCCGCCCATCAGCACTGTAGTAGCCGTCCGCCTCAGCGCAAGCCACCCCGTGGCGGCGCGTGAGCGTGGCGACGGGCCGGGCGGCACCTACGGCGTGCGTGCGGCCCACGTGGATCTCGTAGCCCTCGAAGGTCACGCCTGCCGCCCAGGGGACCTCGGCAACGGCTTGCACCTGCGCGGTACGCTTCGTTACCTCAAACACCGTCGTGACGGGTAGCAAACCCAGGCCCGGTTCGTCACCGCCCGTGCCTTCCACCGCGAGCGGGTCGCTGATCCGTTGCCCAAGTAGTTGGTAGCCTCCGCACACGCCAACAACCGCCCCCGGAAAGCTTTGCAGCGCCGCATCAAAACCCCGTTCCCGCAGCCAACAGCGGGCGGCCAGCGTGTGTTTGGTGCCGGGTAAAATAACCGCAACGGCCCCGGCAAGTTGTTCGGCGTGCGTGATATGGCGCAACGTGACGCCCGCCTCACGCGCCAACGGCGCAAAGTCGTCGAAGTTGGCAATCGCCGGGAGTTGCACCACGGCGATCACGAGGTCGCCCGGACGTTCAGGCGTAGCGTCGGGCCGTTCCAAGGCCACGGCGTCCTCTTCAGCGAGGCCCATGTCGTGGAGCCAGGGCACCATGCCGAGTACCGGCAGCCCGCTCCGTTCCTCCAAAATCGCAATGCCGTCAGTAAAAAGGCTAGGATCGCCCCGAAAACGGTTGATCACCAGCCCCCGCACGAGGGCGCGCTCGTCGGCGTCGAGCAGCATCAGCGTGCCGAGCAGTTGGGCGAAAATACCGCCGGTGTCAATATCACCCACAAGGAGCGTGCGCGCCCCAGCGTAGGTCGCCACGCGGGCGTTCACAATGTCGCGGGCCTTGAGATTCAGCTCAACTGGACTGCCGGCCCCTTCTGCAACCACCAAGTCATAGTCAGCGCGCAGGGCATCGAGGCTGCGCGTCACCTCCGCCCACAACAGGTCGCGGCGCTGCCAATAGTCAAGGGCATCGAGGGAGCGCCAGGGTCGCCCCGCGACAATCACCTGACTGCGGCGCTCGCCCTCTGGCTTGAGCAGGATGGGGTTCATCGCCACCGTCGGCGTCACTCGTGCGGCGGCGGCTTGTACGGCGATACTACGCGCAATCTCGCCGCCGTCAGCAGTGACCGCCGCGTTGTTGCTCATGTTCTGGGCCTTGAACGGGGCCACGCTCAGCCCCTGCCGCGCTGCAATGCGACAGAGCGCCGCGACGAGGGTGCTTTTGCCTACTGACGAAGCGGTGCCGAGAACCATCAGGACGGGTGCGGTCATGGGTTGCTTCCCTTGGGCTAGATTTTGGATTTTAGACAAGGTTTCAGGGGTCGGGTTTCAGGTTTCAGGTTGAGCGCATCAGAACGCGCTGCATAGGCCGAAACTGTAAAGCACCCACGAACCTTGTCTTAGATTTTAGATTGCAGCACAACCGCCCCATGCGTTCTTTGCGGCTTTGCGGCTTTGCGGCTTTGCGTGAGCATATTGCGGCTTTGCGGCTTTGCGGCTTTGCGGCTTTGCGTCAAACCGCTGAACGGTGAAGCTTACCGCAACCAAGTGCGATTCAGCGTGCCAAAGAAATCCTCGGCGCGCAGTTCGGCGAGGGCTTGGTTTACTGCGGCTTCGAGTTGGAAGGCCGGACGGGGCAGCGCCAAGACCAACGGCTCGCTGGTAAGCGCGACGGCAATGCGCAGACCGGGCGCGGCTTGCACCGCTGTGAGCGCGGCGAGATTGTCGGTGATCACTGCATCGAGATGGCCCGCCCGCAAGTCGGTCAAAGCCTGCGCCGGCTCATCGTAGGTCGAAAGGAGCGTAAAAGTCGCCCCGTCGCGGCGCATACGGCGGGCCAAGGCGTCGCCGTCGCTGCCGAGGGCCACGCCCACGCGCCGTTGCGCCAAGTCGGCAGAGCCACTGATTGGCGCGTCGGCAGGTACCACCAGCACTTGACCGCCATCGAAGTAGACGCTCGAGAAACGCGCCCGGAAGCCCTGCTCCGGCGCATACGGCAACGCCGAAGCGATCAGATCAGCACGGCCACTGGTCAGCGCATCGTAGAGCGCATCAAAGCCAGTTGGTACAAACTCCGCGTGTAGGCCCATGCGCGCCGCCACAGCGCGGGCCAGATCAATGTCATAGCCCACCAGTTCACCACCGACCGCATCGGCGAAGGGGCGAAAACCCACATCAACCGCCACGCGCAGCGTCCCGCGCTCACGGGCTGCCGCCAAGACCGGGTCGAGGGTCGCGCCGCCCTGCCCACTGGCGCTGCTCCAAGCCAACAGCCCGTAGAGTAGCAGCACACTCACGGCAAGGCCATCAAACCAAAGACGCAGGTGACGGTCAATCATCAATCGAGACCGTTTTGGTAGGCCCACAGCGCTGCCTGGGTGCGGTCGCGCACATTGAGCTTACTGAGGATACTGCTGATGTGGTTTTTGACCGTACCCACGCTGATCGCCAAGCCGTCGCTAATCCCCTGGTTCGTATGGCCCTGCGCCAACAAAGCCAAAATCGCCCGCTCGCGCTCGGAGAAGATCGCCAGACGCTCAGACTGCGCGGGCAGCGGCACCGGCGGGGTTTCGCCACCCATGCGCCCGAGATACGGCAACATTTGCGCCGTGACCTCCGGGTGCAACAACGCCCCTCCCGCCGCCACCGTGCGTACCGCCTCCGCCAACATTTTGTGATCCATATCCTTCAGAAGATAGCCACGCGCACCTGCCGCCAACCCCTGGAAGATCTGCACATCGTCGCGGAACGTTGTAAGAATAAGCACCGCCGGACGCGAGCCTGCCGCCGTCAAACGCCGGGTCGCCTCAATGCCGTCGAGCACCGGCATCATCATGTCCATCAGCACCACATCGGGGTCAACCGTGCTGACCCGCTCAAGTGCCTCGGCTCCATTCGCCGCTTGGCCCACCACCTCAATGTCAGGCTTGCGCGCCAACAGGCTCGCAATGCCCGTCCGAATGAGGGCTTGGTCATCAACCACCACCACCCGAATCTTACGCTCGCTCACACCGCCTCCATAGGCAACACGACATGCAACCGCCAACCGCCATCGGGGAGCGGCCCGGCCTCAAGGTTGCCATGCAGCGCCTCCACCCGTTCGCGTAGGCCGAGCAATCCGAAGCCGCCCGGTCGCCCCGTCGCAACAGGCGCGGGCGCAGCGTCATTCCTCACCGTAACGGTCACATAGCCACAGCGTGCCAGCACCGTCAGCTTGATCTGCGTGGCTTGGGCGTGTTTCCAAGCGTTCGTCAGCCCCTCCTGCACGCTCCGATAAATGGTCGCCGCCACGGGCGCGGGAAGTTCGGCCAACGCGCCGATCAAGTGCAACTCGACGCCACCGCACGGTGCCACCAATGCGGCGAGAGCGGCAGGCAGATCGACGTTCACCAGTGGCATGGCGGCGTCGGCGACGGCCAACACGCTGCGCCACGCTGCCTGGAGTTGCTCGCGACTCGCTTCAAGCTGCTTGAGCGCCGCGTCGGCATCCTCACCCGCCAGTTCCTCCGCCAACTGAAGTTGCAGATTGATCACCATGAGCCGCGAGCCCAGATCGTCGTGAACTTCACGTGCCAGCCGTGTGCGTTCGGCGGCCACCGCAAGCGTCCGCACCTCCGCCGTCTGCTGCTCAATCGCGGCGTTCAGCCAAGCCAACCGCGCCTCGGCCTGCTTGCGCCGTTCCAGTTGGCGGCGGGCCAGCAACAACGGGCCAGCGACCGCCACCGTCGCCAGGGCTCCAATCATCAGCGCATCGAAGCTCAAGGGTACCGGGCGCAAACGGGCCGTCAGCAACGCGGCGGCGGTTGGCAACCCTGCCAGATAGAGCCAGATCTGGCGCAGTGGCACGCGCAGCGCAAGTTGCCAAAGCACCAGCAGGAGCCCCAATAGTAGCGGCAGCGTGTTGGAAATCACCGCCATCATCAGCACCACCACCGCTTGTCCCAGCAAGCCCGCTTGGAGCAACAGGGGATTGCGGGTGCGCTGCGTCGTCACATAGACGAGGAGCAGCAAAGTTGACCAGAGCAGCAGCGGCCCGAGGCGTTCAAGCCCAAAGTCACGCTGGAGAATGGTCAGCCCAAGGGCGAGCGCCAGAAAGACCGTGGGCAGTACCCAGGTCAAAACCCGACTTGAGCGCACGGTGATCATCGCCTCATCGCTTGACCCGACCGGCACCAGTGCCACGCTTAGCCCTGGCACTGCGGGTTCGCTGGTACGCAACAGCGCCACCGCGCCGCGCAAACGCTCGACCGCCAACCCCATCGAGGCCCGCGTCTGCGCCACTGTGCTTTGGAGGCGCGACAGGTTGGTTTGCGCCTGCACCAGCGCTGCGGCGACGCTCTGTTCCGTGCGACTAAGCGCGGCCTGGAGTTCACTCATCAATGTTTGCGTCAGACGGTGCCGCTCCTCAAGCATGACCCGCTGTTGCAGATCGCGCAGACCTGTGGCGAGCGAATCATAGTGCTGCTGCACCTGCAAAAGCATCTGCTGCACCTGTTCGCCCCGGCGCTGTTGGCGTGCGTAGACAATCGCCGCGATGATCGCACAGGTCGCGGGAAAAGCCAAGGCGAGGTTGCCTTGCAGCCAAGGGAGGACATTCGCAGTCGCCAGCGCAAGCAGCCCGCTCCACACCGCATAGACCATCACGGCAAAGGGAATCCAGAGCCAGAGCGGGAAGAGGACAATTGCTTGCAGCACCAGCGACAGGTAGACGTAGCCAAGGAGCGGGGCGGGCGCGAGGGTTTGCACAATGATGGCGCAGCCCCACTGGAGGGCCAGCAACAGCACTTGCGCCCAACGGGGCAAGCGGCGGATAGGCACCAACACCAGCGCCAGCAGGCTCAGCCCACAAAGGCCGAACAGCGCCCACAAGTGAACCAGCGGCACCTGAAGGCCCAGCGCACTGATCGGCGTCGCCAAAAGCGCTAGGAGGGCCACGCTCTGCACTGCGAACGGGTACGCCGCCAAGCGCTTAAACGGCTTTCGCTGTGAAGCAACGCGGTTCATGCCTACAGTGTAGCACTTTTGTCTAGGTAGGCTAACGCTCGGATTGCAGATTGCAGATTGTAGATTTCAGATTTTAGATTGTAGCTTTGTCAGCACTACCGCAAAAGGCACGCCGTCACGCTGAGCGCAGCGAAGCGTCCCGACCGGGATTCTCGTATACTGTAGCTATAACCGTCCCGGGTGGTGGTGAGGTGGACGGGATACTGGCGGCACTGACCGCGAAGCGAAGATTGCACCCCCAC
>CAIRDL010000516.1 GCA_903877345.1 uncultured Oscillochloris sp.
TCGTGGTCGGGCACCGCCGCGCTACTCGCCAGTTCATCGGCGGCGCGTTGGGCCGCATCGGCAACCGGCGCACCCCAAGTTGTCTTTGTCGCATCGGTTGCCGCCATTGCGTGCAGCACAGGCACCGCGTCGAGGACGTGAAGATCCACCAGGGCGCGGCACGCCTCGTAACGCACATCGGAGGCGGGATGCTGTAGGGCGGTGACAAGCGGGTGGTACGCCCGTGGATCGCCAATCTTGCCCAAGGCGCGGGCCGCTCGCGCCGCCACGCGTGGGTCGGTGTCGGTTAAGCCGACGAGGAGTTGGTTCAGGGCGCGGGCTTCCCCCACGACGCCCAACACCCGCAACGCTTCGATGCGTAGCGTCTGGTCAGTGCCTTCGGCCAAGGCGAGCAGCGTGGGCAGGGCAGGCGCACCAATTACGCCCAACACCCACGCCACGCGCTTGCGAATCTCTGAGTTGGGTGACTCAAGCAAAAGGGTCAACGGGGCGACGGCTGGCTCGCCCAAGACGCCCAGCGCGAACGAAGCCTGGGTACGCAGCGACTCATCACTCCCACACAGGTCGGTGATCAGGGCCGCGATGACATCGGGTGTTGCGTTCATGGCCTGCTCTAGCCCCCTTGTCTGCCGATGGCTTGGAACACTTCGCGCACCCCACGCAGGCGCGTCTGGAGCAACGCCGCCGCCCGGTCGCTCGTGAGCGCACAGTTGCGGGGGCGGCGAGTAAGACTAGTCGCACTCAGTCCGGCGGGAATACCTGCCGGGTCTACACCGTACCTTTGGGCGATCAGCACGCCAAAGGCATAGCGACTCACCTGTTCGGCCCCGGCGAGATGGAGCACGCCACGATAGGGTATGCCACCCAGTTCGAGCAGCGCGGCAGCCAGATCTTCCACATAAACTGGGCAACGGTACTCGTCGGTGAACAACTGCGCCGCCACTCGTCCGGCGGCGACATCAAGGGCGAAGCGCGAAAGCTTATCCAGCGGCGCAAACCCGTAGATTAGCGAGGTGCGAGCAATCGTCGCGGCGGGGTGCGCGGCGGCGACAAGCGCCTCGGCGCGAGCTTTGGCTTCCCCATAAAGTGTGATCGGCGCAGGCGGGTCAGCCTCAGTATACGCGCCCTCACGTTCCCCATCAAAAATAACATCACTCGACAAATGAATGAGCCGCGCTCCAACGGCAGCAGCGGCGCGGGCGACATGGCCGGCTCCTTCAGCCGTAACCGGCAGCACGTCGGGGCCAGTTTGCAGATACGCTGTGTGTATGATGAGGTCGGGGCGGTGCTGCTTGAACTGCGCTGCGATGGCTTGCGGGTCGCGCACATCGAGCACGGCCCACGTCACCCCAACCGTAGCGGGCGGCGTCTGGCTGAAGCAACTCGCGGCAACCGTGTACCCCGCCGCGAGCGCTTGACGCACCAAAACCGTACCCAAATAGCCAGTGCCACCAGTAATAAAGATGCGGCTCATGGCGCGGGTGGCTCCTCAGCATCTAAAAGCGCCAAGGCAGCTTTTGCGGCAGCCTTCGCGGCGGCTTGCTTACTAGGGCCACACCCAACACCCAAGGTGCGTTCACCGACCAACACCTCCAGCGTAAACTCGCGCTGATGATCCGGGCCGTGAACCTCACGGGTGCGGTACACCGGCGTCTGGTTATAGCGCGCTTGGGCTTGCATCTGGAGGCGTGTGCGGTAATCAATTTCGGTTGTACCGCTGAAGATCGCCGCAACCTGCCGTTCCAGGAAGGGAAAGACAAAAGCCCGGGTCGCCGCCAGATCCTGATCAAGATAGATTGCGCCGAGGACAGCCTCAAACACATCAGCGAGCAGCGGGGCGCGATTGCGGGCGACGGCAGTATCCTCGCCCCGACTAATCCGAATGTACGCCCCAAGGTCAAGACTGCGGGCAAAATCAGCCAGCGTGCTAGTTTTCACCAAAGCGGCGCGCAAAGCCGTCAGATCGCCCTCGCTGTAAGCGGGGTAGCGGGTGTAGAGCCACGCGGCAGTGATGAAGTTCAGCACCGCATCGCCCAGAAACTCAAGCCGCTCGTTTGCCGTTAAGCCGGGGAGGCGTTCGGGGTGTTCGTGGATGAACGAGCGATGGACAAACGCACTTTGGAGCAGCCGCTCATCGTTGAACGGCACGCCAATTAGTTCTTCAAGCCTGCTTGTCATGCGTACTGCGTAAGGCGTGATGCGTGACCGGGCCGCACCCTGACGGATCCCTCATCCCCCATCCCCCATCCTACTCGCTAAAGCGCCGCA
>CAIRDL010000517.1 GCA_903877345.1 uncultured Oscillochloris sp.
CCCACCATCATGTCAACCAGCTTGGCATCGTTCATGCGAGCGCCCCAGCGCAGGGTTGGCACGCTGTACGGACTGCGGCTCATCACCTCAGCGCCGCCGCCGATGGCCGCATCAATCTCGCCCAACGCAATCATCTGGGCCGCCGAAATGATCGCCTGCATCCCGCTCCCGCAGAGCCGGTTGAGGGTGAGGGCCGGAGCCTCAACTGGGACGCCGCCCTTCACCGCCGCGATGCGGGCCAAGTACATGTCGTGCGGCTCAGTGTTAATCACATGTCCAAAAACGACGTGCTCGATCTCCTGCGCCTCGACGCCCGCCCGGGCAATGGCTTCGCGCACAATCAGCGCGGCCAATTCTGAGGGCGGCTGATCCTTCAAGCTCCCATTGTAACCACCGATGGCGGTACGGACCCCACTGAGGATCACCACCTCACGCGGGTTGCTCATAGAAAGCTCCTTTGTCTGCCCAGTGCGCGCTGCGACCGGGCAGCTTTGTTATTGTAGGCCGTGGATACGCCCCATTATAGCAGCAAAAAGTGGGCAGTGGCGCTGTGGGTTGGTAGCGTTACGGTTTGGGGATTACCTCCAGGCAGGTCTGTACCGTCGTGATTGTGTCGAAGCCGCTTGGAACCGTAAAGGGGCATTAAGGCTTCAGTTGGCTGAAGCCTTGACGCCCCTTTATACCTGGGATAGGACGGCGCTTGCAGTTTGCAGCTTGGTCGTAGCAGGACGAAGTGTGTTTGTCCAGATAGGTTCTACTACGGCAAGCCAAAAGCTGAACTGGGCACGCTACCGTTCCACCGGCTCATACTCGAGTTCTTCAGGCTCGCGTACCGGCTTGAGGTTAGGAGGCAGCCGGTCGTAGACGGCGGTGAGAAACTTTAGGCCGCTAGCAACACCCGCATTTAGCGCCTCGGCACGGCAGCGCCAACCCCAATTGCGCCCCAAGAGGCCCGGCGTGTTCATGCGGGAGTCGGCGTTGAGGCGTAGCACATCCTGAAACGGGGTGATGGCGAGATCAGCGACGGACTGCATCGCCAAGCGCATCAAGTCCCAGGCGATGTCGCTGCCGGGGTGGCCGAGGTACGCCCGCACCTGCTCACGCTCTGCCTCTTCAAGCTCGCTGAACCAAGCGACGGTGGTGGTGTTGTCGTGGGTGCCGGTGTAGACGATACAGTTGCGCGTGTGATGATGCGGCAGATAGGTATTCTCGGTATCGCCGCTGAAGGCGAATTGGAGGACGACCATGCCGGGAAAATTGAACTGGTTGCGGAGCGCGTGGACATCGGGCGTGATGAGGCCCAGATCCTCAGCGATGATAGGCAGCGTGCCCAGTTCCTTTTCGAGCTGCGTGAAGAGCGCGGCCCCAGGGCCTTTGACCCACCGCCCATTAATCGCGGTCTCTTGACTCGCAGGCACCTCCCAATAGGCAGCGAAACCACGGAAGTGGTCGAGGCGCAGCACATCAACCAGGGTGAAGGCGGCGCGCAGGCGGGCGACCCACCACGCATAGTCGCGCTTCGCCATTTTTTCCCAACGGTAGAGCGGATTGCCCCAGCGCTGGCCGGTCTTGCTGAAGTAATCGGGCGGCACGCCGGCGATGACAGTGGGGTTGCCCGCTTTGTCGAGGAAAAAGAGTTCGGGGTTGGCCCAGACATCGGCGCTGTCGTAGGCGACAAAGATTGGAGCGTCGCCGATGATGGAGATGCCGTGCTGGTTGGCATACGCCTTGAGCGGTTGCCACTGGTGGAAGAAGAGGAACTGGAGATACTTGTGAACCTCAATGGCCCAAGCGTGCTCTTGGCGGGCCTGCTTGAGCGCCGAGGATTTGCGGAGGCGCAACTCATTGGGCCAAGTATTCCAGGGCTGACCGGCATGGACATCCTTGAGGGTCATGAAGAGCGCGTAGTCGTCGAGCCAATCTTTCTGGGCGGCGGTGAACTCAGCCAAGGCGGCGGCGAGTTCGGGATCCACGCCTTCGCGGAGGCGCTCGTAGCTGCGGCGCAACAACAGCACCTTAAAGCTGAGCACTTCGCCATAGTTGACCTGATCCACGGCGAGGTCGAAGTTCGCGGCGACTTCAAGTACCTCGTCGTAGCTGAGCAGGCCGCGCTGAATGAGTTGGTCGAGGCTGACGAGCAGCGGATTGCCCGCGATAGCGGAAAAACACTGGTAGGGAGAGTCACCGTAGCCGGTCGGGCCAAGGGGCAAGAGTTGCCAAAAACTTTGACCGGCGGCAGCGAGGAAATCAACGAACTGGTACGCCACCGGGCCGAGGTCGCCGATGCCCCACGGCCCCGGCAGCGAGGTCGGGTGGAGCAGAATGCCGCTTGAGCGTGCAAAACGCATATCGCCCTCTCGTGACAGAAAGCACAGATTGCGGCGTATTGTAGCATGCTTCGCCAAGAAGTTACAGTCAGTTTCTAGGAAAGTAGGGCCACGTCAAAGTCGGCAGAAACCTTCTGGGAGCGCGGGCGTCCCGCCCGCATATAGCAATCCTACACAGGTTATGAAAAGGAGTCGAGCCTTTAGGCGGCCCTATCCGGCTAAAGCCTCGACTCCACGCAACAACCCCAACAGGATTGCTATGTGATGATCTGGTGCTACTACTAACCGATGGGGTGCCTGAAGAAAAAGGGGTAGATCTGGCGCGGCAACGACTAAAAACCGCCGCGTCAGATCCGCTTGGGGGTGTCCTTGCGGATGTGCAACAGGCTAACGCCAAACTGGAAAATCTAGAGGCGTTTAACCGATTTCTGAATTTGGTTGCCGATGGCATTCCGCCAGCCGAAGCCGCTCAGCGTGTGTTGCACGAGCAGCGGTAGCCTTCGGCGGGTAGCAGGAGCGCACGCAAAAGCCCGTCCGCGTGGGGACGGGCCGAGATAAAAGGAAGCAGGAGTTATGGCTGAGTCTGATCTCATCACCCATCCCACCGCCGAAGTGTTGGTGCGCGTTGCCCGTGCTGATGGCGAGTACGACGAGGCGTGGGTGTCAGCGGTGGATCGTCTGCTTGCTGAAGACTCCGAAGCGCCGTCCGTGCCGCCGACTGTCTAAGGCGGCGCACCGTATTGTCAGCGGTCGGCGTCAGCGCCGAGGCATCGCCTCGTACCACGTCACACACACCACCGGCTGCTGGTCGCCATTAAAACTAGCTTCATTCCAACAGCTAGGTTGCGTGCGCTTTTGTTCCGTGCGCCACTGCCAGCCCGCAG
>CAIRDL010000518.1 GCA_903877345.1 uncultured Oscillochloris sp.
CAAGAAGACTTACTTTACGGACTACTGAGGAGCTTATGACGAACCTCACCCCCGACCTGCACGCCGCCTTCGCGGGCAGCCATGTGTTGATCACCGGCGGCGCGGGCTTCATCGGCGCGAACTTGGCCCACCGACTGGCCGACCTCGACGCCCACGTCACCATCGTAGACTCCCTCGTCCCTGAGTACGGCGGCAACTTGCGCAACCTCGACGGCCTCGACGGGCGGGTGCGCCTGAATATCGCCGATGTGCGCGACCAACACTCGATGAATTATCTCGTGCAAGGCCATGATTATCTTTTTAATTTAGCCGGCCAAACGAGCCATATGGACTCGATGCGCGATCCGTACACCGATCTGGAGATCAACTGCCGCGCCCAACTCTCCATCTTGGAGGCGTGCCGTAAACAGAGTACCGGGATTAAAGTCGTCTACGCCTCGACTCGGCAGATCTACGGGAAACCTGACTATCTGCCCGTAGACGAACGCCACCTCGTCCACCCCACTGACGTGAATGGTATCAATAAAATGGCGGGCGAATGGTACCACATTCTCTACAACAATATCTATGGTATCAAGGGTTGTGCCCTGCGATTGACCAATACCTACGGCCCACGTATGCGCGTCAAAGACGCCCGCCAGACCTTTCTCGGCGTCTGGATTAAGCAGGTACTCAGTGGCGAAACGGTGCAGATTTGGGGTGATGGCCTCCAGATCCGCGATTTTACCTATGTTGATGATTGTGTTGAAGCGCTGTTGCGGGCCGCGATGGAACCTGGTGCTTACGGCCAGATCTTCAACTTGGGCAGCGATGAGACGATTAACCTGCGCGATTTGGCCGCCCTGCTGATCAGCCTGGCGGGCGAAGGCCACGCTGAGATCATTCCCTTCCCTGCCGACCGCAAGCCCATTGACATCGGCGACTACTACGGCGATTACCGCCTAATCCAGGGTCGTTTAGGCTGGACGCCCACCATCCGCCTGCGTGAGGGACTGGCCCGCACCTTGGCTTTCTACCGGGCGAATCAGGCCCACTATTGGTGAAGTCGCCCGCAACAACGCCGGGGAGCCTGCCGTCTGAATGGGTAGCAAACCGGATCGTTACCCTTGACGGAGGAACAACGCCCCATGAACACCAATACCCGGCTCACGCGCAGCCGCACCGACCGCATGATCGCCGGCGTAGCCGCCGGGGTGGCCCAGTACCTTCAGATTGACCCGCTCATCGTGCGTTTGGTCTTTATTCTGTTGGCCTTCAGCGGCCCCGGCTTCCTGCTCTACCCGCTTTTGTGGGTGGTGATGCCGGAAACGGCCCCCACACCAAGCACGCCCCAACCGCACGGCCACGTCTTCGTCGCTACCGGCGAGACCCAACGCCTCCACATCAATGCGATGAGCGGCGCTCCCGACGAGTTTGAGCAGGAAGTGCCGATCAACAATGCGGGCCACGACCCTGTTGCCTCCGGTACCACCCACAAGGGTAGCCAACTCCTCGGCTATGTGCTGCTCGGCCTCGGAGCTTTCATCGCCCTGCAAATGATCTGGCCCGGCTTTGTCGCCTTCCTTTTCCCGGTGGCGCTGATCGGGGCCGGGGTCTGGCTCCTCCAACGACAGCACTAGGCTCGGCTCACCCGTGAATGGGGGCGCGAGGGAACTACAAGGTTCCTTCGCGCCCCCGCTTTTTTTAGCCCAACACGCCTAGTGCCGCCAACCCCAAGATTAGCAGACCAGCGACGATGCGGTAGATGCCGAAGGCCACGAAGTTGTGGCGAGCCACGTAGCGTAGCAGCCAGCCAATCGTCACATAGCCGACAATCATGGCGACGACCGCGCCGAGTAGCAGCATGCCCCAGTCGCTAGGCTGGATTTTGTCGAGGCTGCCGAGGAGATCCACCAGGGTCGCCGCACCCAAGACTGGGATCGAGAGATAGAAGGAGAAAGCGGTCGCCGTGGTGCGGTCAAGCCCTGACAAAAGACCGCCAACAATCGAGGAGCCTGAGCGCGAGACGCCGGGGATGAGCGAGCAAATTTGGGCGACACCAACGCCGAGGGCTTGCAGTGGCGTCACATGTTCCAGGTCGCTGGTGCGCGTTGGGCGTTTGGGTAGCCACTCAATGAGCAGGAAGATGATACCGCCGACGATGAGCGCTCCGGCGATCACTTGGGGCGTGCCGAAAAGCACCTCTTTGATCCACTTGCGGAGCAACAACCCAATCACGGCGGCAGGCAAGAAGGCGATTAGTACGGCGATCCAGAAGCGGCGGGCACCAGCAACTTGCTCGCGACTGCCTTGGCCGATCAGGGCGCGGGCTTCCCCTAGCAAATTGCTAAAGTAAAAGACCAACACCGAAACCACGGTGCCAAGCTGGATGAAGATCTCGAAGGTACCCTTCAGGTGTTCACTGACCTGAAACTTCAGCAGTGAGGAACTGATCAGTAGGTGGCCGGTAGACGAAATGGGGAGCCATTCGGTAATGCCCTGGACAACGCCAAGCACGATGGCTTTCCACCACTCGGGGTTGCTTGGAATGGCGAGGGCGAGACTGCCCACTAGGGCCACGGCGGCGATGATGATGAGAGGCATGGGGAGCCGCGTCGGCGCGCTGGTCGCTGCGGCAGTCTGGTTCTGCATGAAGGGCTTTGCTCCCATGTGGGTTGAGACAAGGGTTCAGGGGCCGGGTGTCGGGTTTCAGCTTGATAGGGAAGCGGAAAAGGTAGAGCATTCCAGTCGCTGCGTGATGCGTGATGCGTGATGCGTGATGCGTGATGCGTGATGCGTGATGCGTGATGCGTGATGCGTGATGC
>CAIRDL010000519.1 GCA_903877345.1 uncultured Oscillochloris sp.
CGGCCAGCGCACGCGGATCGTCTGCTGCCAACTGTGGCAGAGTTGGGCGAAGATCAGGTTCAGGCGGCTTGTGCCTGAGCCACTTTGTTGCTGGAGATCAACCTTTGCTATTGGCCAAGCAAAGGTGCTGAGCAGCCGATCCATCACCGAGGTTTTACCTATCTTGCGGATGCCGAACAGCAGCACCGACTGGCCTGCCGCGAGTTGGCGTTCGATGCTACGCACCAGGTCATCACGCCCGAAGAAGCCATAGGCATCGCTGATTGGCGTGCGGATGTCGTAGAGGTTTTCCTCAGTGTAGCGCTGGACGTGGGTTTCGAGGGTAGCGAGGGCACTCTGCCTTTCGTGGGCCTCGCGCAGTTGGGCCAGATCAACCGGGATGAGCGGGCGCTGATGCGTGATGCCTAGCTCAGTGAGTTGGAGCAACGCACCTGCGCGCGGTGGTTTACTCGTGCAAACGAAGACCAGCCGCAGCTCGTCCTTCGTCTCAGCGGTGAGCACGGTGTCGAGATCACGGATGGTGTCGCGATCCAGATCGCCCGCCAAGGCGATATGGGCATAGAGGGGCGAGAAGTCCCGCAACTTCCCTTGCTCGATAGTACAGCGCAGGCCCGCCACGCCGTGATGGGCCACCCGCAACCCGGCGTCTTGGAGGATGCGCTTGGCCTGTACCACTAACGGATGCTCGCGCTTGGCCTTCTCGATCAGATCCACTAGCAGGTGCCGCCCACCGAACTGTTGGTACAACAGGGTGCCAAGGGCCAAACGCTGTTTACGCCAAGCCACACCCTCAGCGCGTAAGAACTGTTGGTTTGTCAGATCGTCGAGGCTCTGGCGCAGTTGCTCATCGGTGAAGACCACCTCATGGCGTTTCAGAATCGCCCGCAGATCCTCGAGCTCAACCCGTTGGCGGTCTGGCAAAAGGAGCAACAGCAACCGGGTGAAGGCGCTATCAAGGTTCTGCCAGCGTGCGCGAAAGTCTGGATAGGCTGGGAAGGCCAGTAGCAGCCTTGGGCGGGCCAACAGACCAAGCTGGAGGCGCAACGGCACATTGGCCGGGCTAATCACCAGACTGTACATGCCGACAATGGCAATGAGGAGCATCGCGCCCATCCCCACGCCAATCCCGGCGCTATTTGCACCCAGCCAGCCGATTGCTAGCATAGGGGTACCAGCGAGGTGTTGAAGTGGCGCAGGGAAGCCCAAGAGCGGTAGCCGAACTTCGCTCCGGGCAACCTGGCCGACCCAGTCCATACTGTAGAGGGTGAGCGTTTCCCCTTAGGCGTAGTGCGCCGCGCCCCTCCCGCCAACCGTGGGCCGTGAGATGGGCAACCACCTCGTCCTCGAAGGTACGTTCGTGGTGTTTGGTCATGGTGTGCCTTTTGGTGCTATGACAAGGGTTCAGTGTCAGGAAGGTGAGGGGAACGGCAAGTGACGTTGCAACCGCCTTGCCCTCTTGTCTCTCGCGCATGATGGTATGATTCGCTTGCGGTGCCGAGCTACTTCTCTGGAATGGAGGCCACCGATGACTGACACCCCCGAAGTGCTGACCCTTGACGAGGTTGCTACCTATTTGCGGCTGCCCAAAGAGATGGTGGTGCGGCAAGTTCTCCAGGGCCAACTCCCTGGGCGTCAGATTGAAGATACCTGGCGCTTCCTCAAGGCGGCGATTGATGACTGGCTGCGGAGCCACGATAGTCGCATGTTGCTCATCCAACAGGCGGGTACCTTAGCGCACGATACAACCTTGCCAGCTTTACGCGATGCGATTTATGCGGCACGCAACCGGCCAGAGGTCGCAGAACCGCAAGGCTCGTAATGCACCTGCTCGATACCGACACCTTAACCCACCTCTACGCAGGACACCCCCAGGTAGTTGCCCACATGCGTGCCGTTGATGATCCGGTAGTTGGGACAACGATTATCACAAAGAGCGAATTGTTACGGGGCCGGATCGATTTCCTGCTGAAAGCGGCGACCAGTGCTGAACTGCTACGCGCCCAACAGTGGTTCACCCGGACGGAGGAGTTGCTTGCACAGATTCTCGTGGTTCCGTTCGATGCACACGCGGCAGCGCTGTTTGATCAGGTACGCACCACCAAAGCCTATCGCAAGCTTGGACGGGCGGATCTGCTGATCGCGAGCATCGTCCTTGCGAACCGAGCCACACTCGTTACACGGAATGTACGTCATTTCACCCCCATTCACGGCATCACCGTCGTAAATTGGGTTGATTAATCCGAGACCTGACATGTACGCGCAACGAACGATTTTGTACCTACACAGCTACTCCAGAGGTCTTGCTCGGTGCATCCTCGTGCGATTCTCCCTTCTCCCGCAGGACGAGGGGCAAGGGCCAAGCAAGGCAGCAGAAGGAAAAGGTACCAACACTACGGCACCGGCTGTAGGTGTGACCACGCTGCATCCTCCTCCGGGCGATGCCAATCCTCGGCCAACGCGGCTTCACTGAGCAGGGTGACGTCATCCACGGCAAAAGGAGGCTCGTCCTCCAGGATCGTCACCAGGATGCGGCGACCTTTTGGCAAGGCGACCGTTTCAAGCAGGCGAATCTCGCCGTGCTCGTCAACAATAGCGTTGAATGTCCGAAGCATTGATCAGCCTCCTGTCGTTTTTGAATCGGCACTCAGGTTTTATCCGCGCATAAAGCGACAGGCGTGAGTTTTTGTTTCAGACCGTTGAGATGGGTCTTTGGCAACGAATTGTCATGTTGTAGTCGCCCAACAATAATGCCCGGTGCGACGCCAAGCTCTGCGGCAAACGCCTCAATCAGCTCGGCGCTGAGATAGCTACGGCCCCGGCGCTCGTGGAAGCGTTGCAGATCGGCTGGCGGGACGAGCAGATCAGCCGCAAACCGATTCGCTTCAACTTCACGCGGGTCGCCATTCACGAACTCTTCGTCAAGAAAGCTGGCTCGCTTCCCGTGGAGGAGGACGTGTCCCGCTTCGTGGAAAAAGGTAAACCAAAATTGGTCATCGGTTTTGTAGCGCAAGCTGAGCTGGATGCATGCCTTATCGGAGGCGAGCCAGCGGGTCGCGCCACATACCCTCGTCCGTGGTAGCTCTGGCACAATGACCACCGCGACCCCTGCGGTCGCACACTGTTGTCCGAGGTGTTCCCTTGCGGTCGCAAAGGGTTCACGGGTGAGCGCTCGCGCCTGTGTGAGCACGGTACGGAAGCCTCCTGCGTCGAAGGGAGCGCAGGCAATGGCTTGGGCCAGCCGTTCACCCTGACGCAGCCAGACCCGTAACGCCTCTTCATCGCTTTGGAAGGCCGTTGAGCGCCGGAGTACGGCGGTGAAAAAATAGCGTTGCGCGGGGGTGGCAATGCTGAAGAACCGCAGCACTTCCCGCAGCATTTCTAGCGGGTCGGCATGTGCGGGGATGAAGTCGTGCTGCACCATCCACTTGATGGGCAAGCTATCGAGCCAAGGGAGATGTTCGGCAAGCTGATCTTCCTCCTGGTGGCGGGCCAGCGATTCACGATACTGCTGTTCACGTTGGAGCCAAAAGCTCGCCGGTACGTGCAGCACATACTCAAGCTGAAGCGCGGTGTCAGCGGTGATCGCGGCTTTGCCCTGAATGATCTCGTTGATGGTCTTCTTCGGGCGACC
>CAIRDL010000520.1 GCA_903877345.1 uncultured Oscillochloris sp.
CCAAAGCGCGTCGTACTGCCCAGAAGGGTCGTCGAGTTGCTCCCAAACCGGCATCACCGCGTCAATTAGCGCAATGGCCTGATCAAAATCGCCCCGCGCAGCGAAGAGTTGCGCCAGTTCCGTCGTGCAATGGGCGACCGTGACCGTCACGCCTGAGGCTTCGGCCAGCGCCAAGGCTTCGCGCACGGCAAGCTCGGCTTCCTGCCAGCGCCCAATCAGTTGGAGCACCGCCCCTTCGCGCAGCAACAACCCAATCTGCTCGGCAGGCTCGACCAAAGGGCGCAAACGGCGCAAGTAGCCGAGCGCAATCGCGTTGGCGTAAGCCGTCTGCGCCGCTTCACCCGCAAGACGAAAGTAGTGGCGCTGTTTGCCTTGGTTGGCGCTACGCCCATAGTGAAAGGCCAGCAAATCAAGCTTGCGCTCCGGCTCGTCGCCCTGTTCGCGCTCGATGTAGCGCGCCACCGCTTCGTGCAACATCGTGCGTGTGGCGAGCGTTAGGCTTTCATACGCCACTTCATGGGTCATTTCATGTTTAAAAAAATAACCCAGTTCGGGTAGCGCATGTTCCAGGGCCGTCAGGTTGAGCCGATGAAGGCTTTCAAGTTGCACGCGGATCTGTTCGGGTGTCCCAAGGGGCGGATAAATCGCGGCCAACCAACTGGCACGGAAGGCCCGCCCAATCACGCTTGCCACCTTGAGCGTCACCTGCCCTTGTTCCGTCAGCCGGTCAATCTGGCTGATAATCAACGCCCGCAAACTATTGGGCAGCCGCACACGCTCAAGGGCCGCCGCATCGCCCAGACTAATGCCCTGGTCTTGGATGTAATTGATCATCTGGTCAATGTAAAAGGGATTGCCCTGCGAGCGCGTGGTGATGCGCTCGACGAAACTGGCGGGCAGCACACCCTTGACACCAAACAAATAGCCATACTTGAGGCCAATCAGCCACTCGGTTTCGCGCAGGCTGAACTCGCGCAAGGGCAACTCGGTAAAATTGGGCAAGCGGGCCAGGCGAAAAATCGCCTGATCGCCCTCAAGTGGTCGGTACGCTAAAAGCAGCAGCACAGGCCGATCAGGAATCGAACGCGCCATCACTTCGATCAAATCCCGCGAAAGCGGGTCAAGCCAGTGACAATCTTCAACCACGAGCAGCAGCGGCTTACTCGGCAGCGCTGCGTACCCCTCGCGGTGTCCGCCCGTGATAGCGCGCACACAGGCCATCACCGTCATCTCAAGGGCGTCTTTCCGCACCCGCCCATCGAGCGAACGGGTCAACTCGGTTGCGCCAAGTTCAAGGGCAAGGACGCCCGCAAGCAGGGGCAGGCGGGCGAGCAGTTGGGCATCAAGGGCGCTAAGCTGTTCGCGCAAATGGTGCAACTGCGCCTCAGAACTCCACGCAGCATCAAGATCGAAAAGCTCCCGCAAAATACTCTGCCAGGGCAAATAGCTGATATTGGCCCCGTGGGAAAGACAATCACCGCAGACGACCTTCATGCCACGGCGGGCGGCCAAGCGGATGACCTCGGCCACGAGCCGCGACTTGCCCATGCCCGCTTCGGCGGCGATGGCGACCACCTGCCCGTAGCCGCGCAGGGCCAAATTCATACGCTGCTCGACCAGTTGCATCTCCGCTTCACGCCCGACCATCGGCAGCGCATAGGCAGCCTCTTGGTCGCGGCTGACCCGTGGGCGCACCAATTCCAGAGCGTACACCGTCACCGCCCGCGAGCGCCCCTTGAGGCGCAAAGGGTCGTGAGCCTGCCAGCCAAACTGATCGGCGACGCGGCGGTGGGTGCCACTGGCAACGATAATCTGGCCTGGGGCGGCGGCTTGCATCAGGCGCGCCGCCAGATTGACCGTATCGCCCATCACGGTGTACTCGCGGCGCTGCTCAGCCCCCACGAGGCCGCAGAAAACCAGCCCCGAAGCGATGCCAATCCGCACCGGCGCGACCGGTATCCCGCCCAGCGCATCAGTTGGCTCAGGCTCCAAATCCCGCAGCGCCAGTGCACAGTGCAAAGCGCGGCTCGTGTCGTCCTCGTGGGCCACCGGGGCACCAAAGACAATCACAAACTTGCTCCCCTTATCGCCGAGGTCAACCTTATTCAGATCGCCATCGTACTGCTGCACCACGCGGATTACCGCAGCGACATAGGCTTGGAGGCGCAGGTGAATCGTGGGGTCGTTATCGTCATCAAAGCCATCAAAGCCCACAAAGAGCACCGTCACATCGCGGTGTTCATTCACAAAGCCCGCCCGCTGACCTGCGAGGCGGCGCACAATCGCCGGATGGACGAACGCCTCAAGCACCGGGGTAAGCGTAGCGGGTGGCACAGGCAACGGCGGGAGCGTGAGATAGGCCGGGC
>CAIRDL010000521.1 GCA_903877345.1 uncultured Oscillochloris sp.
CCGCCGCCCTGCGCCCGTCCATCTTCTTTGGCGGCGGCACGCCGACGATGCTCAGTCTTGGCCAACTGGAGCGGATTCTCGCTGCTGCCGCCGCCCTCGTACCTCTCGCCGAGGCCGAGATTACCAGTGAAGCCAACCCCGGCACGGTGCTGCAGCCCGCCTATCTGCGCGGGCTGCGAGCGCTGGGCTTCAACCGCCTCAGTCTGGGCGTCCAAAGTCTGCACGACCCGACCCTGCGCCTCCTCGGGCGCATCCACACCGCCGCCGAAGCGCACCAAAGCTACGTTGCCGCCCGCGAGGCTGGTTTTGCCCATCTTAATCTCGATTTCATCTTTGGGCTGCCGGGCCAAGACCTTGCGCAGTGGACGGCGACCCTAGCAACGCTGGTTCATTGGGAGGTGGAACACCTCTCGCTTTACGCACTCACGCTGGAAGCCCCCACGCCGCTCGCCGCCCAAGTCCATGCCGGTCGCATCGGCGTGCCTGACGACGACGACGCTGCAACGCTGTACGAAGAAGCGATGGCGCACCTCGCCGCCGTTGGCTACGTGCAGTACGAAATCTCAAACTGGGTGCGCCCGGCGGGACGCGAGGTGCTGCCCGGTCTCCCCTGGCAAGCGTGTCACCACAATTTGGCCTACTGGCTCAACAGCGACTACATGGCGGCGGGTGCTGGCGCGCACGGGCACCGCTACCCCTGGCGCTACGCCAATGTGCTCGGCATAGACGCCTATATCAAAATGGTAAATACGGGGTGCATGCCCGTGGCTGAAGAACTCCCGCTGACGCCCCTCGACCTCTGTGCCGAGACGATGCTAATGGGTATGCGGCTCAACGTCGGGGTAAGTGCGGCCCATTTCGCCGCCCGCTGCGGCCTCAGTCTGGAAACCACGTATGGTACGGCCCTGGCCGAACTGGTCGGTCAGGGTCTGGTTGAATGGGCCGGGGAGCGCGTGCGGCTTACGCCACGCGGTCGGATGCTGGGGAACCGGGTGTTTGCGCGCTTTGTGTAGCCTGGAGCAGCGTCCGCTCAATGACAAAAAGATTGCCCGCCGCCACGCAAAGCGGAATGGCGAACAGGTTGACCACCGGGAGCGCGACCAGGCCAAAGGCCACCAGGCCAAAGCTCAAACTGCCCGGCAGCGTGACCCAAACCGTCCCCACCTTCTGGCGAAAACGGAAGCGGCGGCGTTCCTGCGGCCCATCAAAAAAGTCGAGGCAGGCGATTAGGCTGCCAAGCAAAAGCCCCAGGGTCGTCGAAAGCACGCCGCCCGCCAACGGAATGAGCAACAGTAGCAGCGTCAGCAGCCACCCGCTGAGGCTCAGCACAAGCTTTTTGCTCTCGAAGAGTAACGCCCGCCAGATCTCATAGGCCGCGCTGCCCAAGGTGAGCGCGGCGGGTTTGTGGACATTCTTGGTCAGGATGCCTTCGAGCTCTTCGGAGAGTTGCCCGTACCAAGGTGCGCCGAGGATCACGCCGAAGCGCACCAGCAGAAAGCCGATGCTTACCGCCAGCAACAGCGCCAAGAGAAAGCCCAGAATGGCGATCAACACCGTGCCGAACGGGCTTTCGGCAAGCCGGGCCTGTAGTTGTGTTTGAAGGGTTGCGAAGAGGCCCAGGTAGAGCACACTGCCGACGATGATATTCACCCCGATAGGCACGAGGACATAGCGCCACAGTCGCGGGTATTGCTTGAACAACGCCAACGCCCGCAGCGGGTAGCTCAAACCGGCTAAAAGCTCCACAAACACCTCTTTACAGTCGTGACGCATCATGCGTGATCCGTGATCGGTCAAGGTGCGACTCGGTCACGCATCACGCATCACGGGTCACGCAGCGACTGGGATGTTCCGCTTCCCGAACGACCTACAGCGCAGGTCGGCGGGTATGCCAGGCGGTGCTACGCTGATAGGCGTCACCCGCCCGCAACAGCGTGGCTTCCTCGAAGGGGCGACCGATCAACTGTAGGCCCACCGGCAGCCCCGCGCTGAAGCCACAAGGCACGACCAGCCCCGGCACGCCTGCCAAGTTAATCGGCAGCGTACAGACATCGCTTAGGTACATAGCGAGGGGGTCGTCGAGCTTTTGGCCGATCTTGAAGGCCACGGTGGGCGAAGTGGGCGCGGCCAGCAAATCAACGTGGGCGAAGGCTGCAGCGAAGTCGCGCTTGATCAACGTACGCACCTGTTGCGCCCGCTTGTAGTAGGCGTCGTAGTAACCGGCAGAAAGAGCGTAGGTGCCGAGCATAATGCGCCGCCGCACCTCCGCCCCGAAGCGCCGCCCACGGGTGAACTCGATCTCTTCCCACATGCTCGTGCCTTCCTCGCGGGGGCCGTAGCGCACGCCGTCGAAACGGGCGAGGTTGGCGCTGGCTTCGGCTGGCGCGATGATGTAGTAGGTTGGCAGCGCGTATTTGGTATGCGGTAGCGAAACTTCGCAAAGCTCGGCCCCTTGGGCAGCGAGCACGGCGATGGCCTCGCGGGTCGCAGCCTCGACACCGGGTTCCATGCCTTCAACAAAGTACTCGCGGGGCACACCGACGCGTAGCCCGCGTACCTCGCCCGTCAAGGCCGCGTGATAATCAGGCACCGGCGTCTGGGCGCTGGTGCCGTCGCGGGGGTCGTGCCCCGCAATCACCTGCAAGACCAAAGCGAGGTCAGCGGCGGTCCATGCGAGCGGGCCAATCTGGTCGAGGGACGAACCGTAGGCGACCAAGCCGAAGCGGCTGACCCGCCCATAGGTCGGCTTCAGCCCACTCACGCCGCAGAGGGCGGCAGGCTGCCGGATGGAGCCGCCGGTGTCGGTGCCGAGACTCGCGGGCACCATGCCTGCCGCCACGGCGGCGGCGCTGCCTCCACTGCTGCCACCTGGCACGCGCTCATGATCCCACGGGTTGCGCGTCACCTGATAGGCGCTCGTCTCGGTGCTCGAACCCATCGCGAATTCGTCGCAGTTGAGCTTGCCCAGACTGATGGCCCCGGCAGCTTCCAGACGCTGCACAACGGTCGCGCTGTACGGCGGCACGAAAGTCTCCAGGATTGCCGAGCCACAGGTGGTGCGTACGCCCTCGGTGCA
>CAIRDL010000522.1 GCA_903877345.1 uncultured Oscillochloris sp.
AGATTCGTTCTTGGGTGTTGCCATCACCATCGAAATCGTATGTATCCGCAGAGGTCTGCGAGCAGTTACTAAGTAAGAAGTCGTCGGAGGGATTGTCCCACCCAGCGAGGTAAGCGGTGTTAGGAATCTGCCCAGCGCTGGTGAAAGGTGCAATGTGGGCGTGAAACTGCACCTCGAATAGGCCGCCTGCGGCGAGGCTGTACCCCGGCCAACTCCAGCGCAACAAGGTGCGCCCCGTGCCCTGAAAATTGGGGAGTAGCTCAAACACCGGGGCGGGCGCGCCGGTGGGTGTCGTCACCATCGTCTGGCTCCCCGCCACATAGAGCAATTCTGGCGCGAGCAGGTCAACGATTTGGGGACTTGCCAACGGGGTGGTGAGGCTCCTGAAGGCGACGTTGCTCAGGCTTAAGGTATAGGTGACTTCACGACTATTAACAGGAATGAAAGCTGACGGGGTTGCCGACTTCCCAACGCTAGGCCGTGCGCCGGGCAGATTCGCCACCACCCGTGTGCGGGCGGTGCTGCTGTCCAGAATCGCATAACTGTTGAAGGTGTAGCGCGATTCGCCCGTGTTGACGATAATCTGATTGATCGGCGCACTGATCACCGTGGCCTCAAAGCCATTCCCATTCCCCGACGTGGCCCACTGATAGGGCAGCGCGTCGAGATACGTCCAGCGTAGCGCCGTAATGTACTCGCCAGTGCCCAGGGTAAGCGTGCCCGCGCAAGGACCCGTGCGTGGGGCCACATTCACACAGGTTCCTGTCGTGAAGGGGCTGCCAGCAAGCATCTGCCATGTCGAAGTCAGATTGGTCGTGTACGCGACTTGGAGGCGCAGCGTGTCCGTCACGTTATTGGCTGCCACGTAGATCCGGCTGACCTGCACCTCCGGCGGAATCTGGTCAACCAGACTGAGATCCGTCAGCGGGGTGGTGCCAACATTACGCTGCGTAAAGTCATAGCGCACCGTACCGCTGATCTCCGCCGTGGTCGGGCCGCTCTTGCTAAACTCCAGGCCCGGCGTCGGCGGCTGAATCAGGCGAATCTCGCTGTCCGTCACCGTCAAAACGGCCCCGCCGAGGGCCGTCGCCGTCGCCGTCAGATCGTTCTGTACCTCATTGCCAACATCGAAAACCGCATCGGTAAACGTAACCGTGACAGTATGCAGCGCACAGGTCAGCCCCTTGCTCACCAAGATACTTGTGGCGGGCCATGTGACCGTACCCGTGGCAGGGTTGTGGGTTCCGCCGTCACTCGCGCTGTCGAAACGCGCCCCGACGGGCAGCGTGTCCGTCATAACCAGCGTCGTCAGGTCAAGCGCCCCACTGCCAGCGTTGGGCACACAAACTTCGACCTGGTACACCGTGGGCAGGTCAAGCACCCCGCCGGAGACAAAGCGCTTATCGGCGCGCGCACGGGGCGTCGCCAAAGCGGTAATGGGGAGCAAATTGGAGACATTAGGTGGGGCGTTGCTGCCGGTAATCTCAGCGCGGAGCAGCGCGACCGTGTTGTTGGGCGTACTGCCGGGGGCAAAACGCACCCGCAACTCGAAGGTAGCCGAATCACCAGGCGGGATGGGGTTGGTAAAGACCCAACGTGCCGTGTTCGTACTCGTGATGTAGCTGGTGGTGACGGTGGAACCAGCGCCAATCACCAGCACATCGCCCATCTCCCGCGCCAGTTCGGGCGGGATGACACTGGTAATCACCACATTCTGGCAATTTGAGGTTGAGGTGCCACCGAGGCTGGAGCAACTATAGTTGACTTTCACCACCGCCCAGTCGCCACTGTTGACCACGGGGAAACTGGTGCTTAGTGTCACCTTGAGCGCGGCATTCGCCGCCAAGGCCGGATGCACCGGCATGACGGCCATTAGCAGCGCCAGCAACGCCAACAAAAAGCGCCACGATCCGGCGTAGAGGTACGCCAAAGAACGGCGCGGGTGGTGGTGGTGCATAGATTTTCCCCGTGACGCGGGAGTCGTAGGGGGTACAACTCCCGACTGATCTGGCTCAGTCTGAAGACTGAGTATACTACCGGCCCTCGTGGCTTCGCAAGGGGTGAAGAGTACTATAGTACCGCCCCGTATCCCCCATGTTACCAATCAGGGCCGGTGCAAAGGTGCGCTACCTCGTGATACTTCAGGCCACGCCCGATCCCACGTATAACTCCCGATAGGAATTACGAAACTTGTGCGCTACCTCGTGATACTTCAGGCCACGCCCGATCAGTCCCAGGATTTCACGCTGCTGTGCGGTCAAACAGCACCACACGCAACGGCGCAACCGAAGTCAGCCTGTTCCGTTGCGGCATGAATCGGACACACGTCACCTGCACCGCCGTGCCCCCGACCGGATCTGAGTGGATCGTCAGCGTCGCGTACAGTTCCTCCGCCCGCTCCTGCATCGTCTTCAGCCCGAAATGGCCCTCCTTAAGCAAGGCCGGCAACGGGGGCGACGCGGCGCGGAACCCCTGCCCGTTATCGTGAATGGTCAGCCGCAGGCGGGCAGTGACAACGTCGCCATTGGAATAAAGCGCAACGCACGATGGTCAAGTTGGCCTAGTTGGTTGTGGATGGCCGACGGCGGGACGAGCCCCCAACCAACGCTGCTCAACTCGCAAAGGTGCCCCCAAACACAATAGGCAGCAGCAGTAGGTAGAGGTGAGATGCTTCTACCTGATCGTAAAGCACTTGGTAGTCAAACACGACCCCTGCCTGGCAGTTGTTCCACATGTTCTCGCTCTCTAAGGTAAGGACGAACGAAGGTTCGACGAACCCCTTTACCTCTTCAGCAATCTGGTAGGTTTTAAGCGATACATACAGGTTGGTGGCGGGGCCAGTGAGACCAAAGCCAAGGTAGTGATTCGTCCCATAGTCCACGTCCAGCGTCGCGGTGTACCACTGCCCTGGACTGAGCGGAGCCAGCACGGTGTCGCTCCAGTTGGCGCGGCCCGGTGCGGTTGCGATCCAGAGGTGCCAACCGCCCACATCCGGCATGTAGGAGTTGGCGATGTATTGCACCCCCGCCGTCGCTGTCCTCCACATCCCGTCAGGGCCAAGCCGGGTGTTCTGGAGCGCGAACTCGGGGCCGGTTTGCCCAAACCCGGCGGTCGCAACGGGAATGAGGAGCCGCACCCGGTAGCGCCAGAGACCGCCGACATCAGTGGGCACAAAGGTGGTGTAGGCGATCAGGTGGTTACTCTTGTCGCCGCGCTGACCGTTCGCCCAGACGCTTAGGCTCTGCTGACCGGAGAAGGCCAGTACGGTGGTGCGTTCGGCCATCCCCAAGCCTGCGGCGTAACACGGATTCCCGCCTACCAATTCTTCAAAGACCTTCCAGTCTGATGTAGTGCGCTCGAAGTCATCGCTGAACGCCGCCACTTCGGGTTGGCTTTGGGCGTGTAAGGTAGGGGTGGGCGGACTGAAGCCGAACCAGCCGAGGCTGAGTACGACTAGGGTGAGCGTCCAAGTGTGGCGCATAGGGTTTGGGCGCTCCGGTCAGGCCGCAAGTTGAGGATGTGCGACAAGCTCACAGCTTACGCAAGTGGAGTTGCTCCAACCTGTGGTGGACGCCTTTTTCGAGAATGAGCACGGCCCGTTCACGGGTTGGCTCAATATTCTGTTTGAGATTGACATAGTTAATTTCGCGCCAGATGCGTCGTGCGGTTGCCACGGCTTCGTCCACACTCAGTTCGGCGTAGCGCCGAAAGTAGGAGGACGGATCACGGAAAGCCGTCTCGCGCAAACGCAGGAACCGCTCAATGTACCACGTCTGCAAAAATTGCTCGTCAGCATCCACATAGATTGAGAAGTCGAAAAAGTCTGAGACGAAGACCTGCGGCGCACGGGCGGGCCGTCCGCCGCGCTGGAGCACGTTCAGTCCCTCGACGATCAGGAGGTCGGGCCGATCAATTAGCACTCGCCCATCAGGCACAATGTCGTAGGTGAGGTGCGAGTAGATTGGCACCTCAAGGTGCGGCACCCCCGATTTCACATCAGCCATGAACTGAATGAGCTTCCGCCGGTCATAGCTATCGGGAAAGCCTTTGCGGTGCATGATCCCGCGCTCTTGCAGCATCCGGTTTGAGTAGAGGAAGCCGTCGGTGGTGATTAGGTCAACTTTAAGCCCAACGTGCAACCGCGACAGAATGGTTTGGAGGATGCGCGCCGTGCTGCTTTTGCCGACCGCCACGCTGCCCGCAATCCCAATGACGTACGGCACCCGACGCTTTGAAGGGTTGCCCAGGAAAACATTGGTCACGGCATAGAGTTGCTGCGAAGCGTTGTAGTAAAGTTGGAGCAGGCGCACCAAGGGCAGATAGATGTCGGCTACGTCCTCAATCGAGACTGAATCGCTCAGACTGACCATGGCGACCAGTTCAGTGGCTTCAATGGGAAGCTTGGCCCCATTGCGGAGGGCCGCCCATTCGGCACGCGAGAAGCGGAGATACGGGCTGAGTTGCCGCTCGGTGGTGAAGGAGGTTGCCATGAGGGAGATCCTTATGTAGCACGGGGGGCTGACCGGCCCGCTCTAGGATCGCGAACGTACGTCGCTGCCATCTAGCGTACGAGCAGTAGTTACGGGCACGCAGAGGAGGTAACAGCAAGCAACACGGCTTCAGGATGCGGAAAGATGCTGAGCGTCAGCGCAGCATGACCATTGACTAGCTGCTGGATGCTACCTGCTGCCGCCCGCGTGAATTATGCCACGTCTGCGGGCGTACCTTGACAACTCGGCGTATCCAAGGGAAGAAGAAAACTTAAAACATCCGTCACCACTTGACCCGTGATGCGTGATCCGTGACTGGGCCATACCATGACCGATCACGGATCACGGATCACGGATCACGACGGAACTGTTGAAAAGATCCGCTCCCTAACCAGGGATCTACCAAGGGTTGTTTGCTCAGCGACAAGTGGATGCAAATGGGTATAATAGCAAGAGCAAGGTCGCTGTATGCTAGGGAGGAGCGCGATGAGCACTGCGAACACCAGCACGAACGTGGAGGCTAAGCCCAACTATCTTTGGATCTTCACTTGGCTCTTCCTTGCAGTCACCGTCATTCCTTATGTGACGACCCGCCTTATGACCGTACTCTTCCCCGAATTGTCCCGCGAGTTGCAACTGGTGGTCTGGATTGTCAGCTTGCTGGGCAGCGTGCTGGGCTGGGTCTTCTGGCAAGGGGGTGGCTGGCCACGAGTCGCTAAAGATACCTCAATGGTCATCAGGCCGCATCCGTTCACCCACGAATTTGTGGTGTATGAGCGTGGGCATTATGTATTCATCCCGTTGGTGCAAACGGTCGAAGCCCAACTGCCGAACTATCTCTTCCGCTTCGAGGCCACGGTCGAGAACATTGACACCCAGACCCTCTTCCTGGCGAAGATTGGCAAGTTGCGCGTGCGGGTCGAGTGTAAGATCAGGGATGGCGACCACGAGCATTTCTTTGAGAAATCGCTCTCGCGGCTTGATCGCCTGAAGGCGCTTGAGGCAAGCACCAAGCTTGATCGCACCGACCATATGCTGTGGAAGGCTTTTCTCGGCGAACTGATTCACGATCTGGTTGACGATGTGGTGCGCGAAGTGGTCTGGACGTGGAATGTGAAGGACGACAAAGGCGAACTCACGAACGACCCGACGAGCCTCAGTAAGCGACGCTTGGACTTGGCCCTGGAAGTGGAGCTACGCCTCGATAAAGAAATGAAGGCTTGGGGCCTTGAGTTGATGCCGTTCTTAACGAGCCCAAGTCCGGTGAGTATGACCGCGTATTCGCTGAGTGCCAGTGGGCCGTTGCCCAAGAAGGTCGTGATTGAGTCAATTGAGATTGATTTTGAAGTCATCAAGCGTAAGATGCGGAATTACGACCGGGAATTGAAACGGGCCACCGAAGATGCCACCGTTCAGGCGGCTGTTATCCGGGCTAAGGGCCGCGCTGAGGCTGAGGTGCGGGCGGTGACGCTCGCCAAGTTGCTTGATGTGCTAATCAACCAGCAGAAAATTCCGTACACTGACCCCCTCATCGCCAAGGTGGTACGTGCGGCCCTCTACAGTGACAACGAGATGCTTTGGGTGAATGTGACCGAAGAGCCTCCCACTGGCGCTGGGCAAACGAAAACGCCGTAGGGCATAGGAAGGAGTGGTGCGTTGCATACTCGCGAGCATTACGATGCTGAGCTCACCAACCTGCACCAACAACTCCACGAGCTCGGCACCATGACGACGACGGTCGTCGCCCAAGCCCTCGACGCCTTGACCCGCCAGGATTTTGCGCTGGCCCAACAGATCCGCGATAACGACGCCGTGATTGATCAGGCGCAACACCGCATCGAGGAACACGCCGTCAGTCTGATCGCCCGCCAACAGCCGGTGGCCCGCGACCTGCGGCGGATCATCGCTGCCATTGCGATCAGCAGTGAGCTTGAGCGTATTGCTGATTATGCGAAGGGTATTGCCCGGTTGGTGATCGGCCCGCCAAAATCTCGCCCCCTCGTGGCTTCTGCCGCGTTGTTGCGCGTCGGCACCCTGGCGCAGGCCAGCCTGACCCATGTGCTGTTGGCGGTGGCCGCGAATGATGCGGTCGCCGCCCAGGCTTTGGGCCTTGAGGAAGAGCAGATTGACCGGCTCTACAAACAACTCAAGGCGCAACTTGCCGCTGATTTAGCCACAAACCCCGATCCGGCGCGGGCTGCCGACTTGCTCTTCGTCGCGCAGAATTTCGAGCGGATCGCCGACCGCGCCACCAACATTGCCGAGCGCGTCGTCTACTGGGCCAACGCCCAAATGATCGCGCTAAACCCCTGAGCACGTTGGGCGGCGGGCTGCACTACGCGGTGCGCCGCCCATACGCTGCGCCCAAGCCCACCCCAAGCAACGACAGCGCCGCACAGAGTCCGAGGGTTTCGGGTACGCCGAGTACCTTGGAGAGCGTCCCAATCAGCAGGGCACCCACGGGCGTGCTGCCAGCGAAGAGCATCCAGTAGAGGCTGAGCACCCGCCCGCGTAGGGCGTCGGGTACCGCAAGCTGAAGCAGCGTGTTGGCTGAGGTTGTGAACATGATCCCTGCGAAGCCCAACGCGGCCAACAGGACGAGCGCAACTCCAAACACCGGCACGACCGCCGTAAGCCCTAATAGCACACTGAAGGCGGCTGCGCCGAACAACAGGCGGCGCATCGAGACTTGCCCCGTGTAGGCGATGGTCAGCGCCCCGAGCAGTGAACCGATCCCCAGGGCTGCCGAGAGCGTCCCGAAGCCCATTGCGTCGGTGTGCAGCACGAAGCCCGCCAACAACGGCAATACCACCGTGAAGTTGTAGCCGAAGGTGCCGACGAAGGCCATTACGATCATGATGAGCATCACGTTTGGGGTGCGCCATGTGTAGGCCAAGCCCTCGCGGATGCCAGTCAGAAGCGAACCGCGCCCGGGGGGCGGCATGGCCTGAAACTCACGGGGCCGCATCAGCAGCAAGCCGCCAATGACGGCGAGAAAGCTCACGGCATTCAGGCCAAAGGCTGGCGTTAGGCCGACTTGGGCGATCAGCACGCCGGCCACGCCCGGCCCAATCACCCGGGCGCTGTTGAAGAGCAGCGAGTTGAGCGCCACCGCATTGGGCAGCAGTTCACGGCCCACCAATTCGGCGACGAAGGCTTGGCGGGCGGGCATGTCGAGCGCGTTGATGATGCCGATTGCCAGGGCCAGTACGTAGATCTGCCAAAGTTGGGTCGCCCCGCTGCCAACAAGGAGCGTGAAGAGTACGGCCTGGATGAGCGCTGCCGTCTGGGTGATGAGGATTAGGCGGTACTTGGGCAGCCGATCGGCGATGACGCCCCCGAAGAGCGAGAAGAGCAGAGTGGGCAGGAACTGAAAGGTCGTCACCAGCCCAATGGCGAGGGGCGAGTGGGTCAGTTCAAGCACCAGCCACCCTTGGGCGGTACTCTGCATCCAGGTGCCGGTGAGCGAGACGATTTGGCCGAGCCAGTAGAGCCGGTAGTTGCGGATGCGAAGGGCACGGAACCCGCCACCCAGACTGGCAAGAAGGTTGCGAGGTTGGACGCTCCCTCCTGCGACTGGATGGGCCTTGGGCAAAGGGGCCATGAAACTCCTCGCGCTAGGTGACACGTTGCAAGCCTGCCTGTGGTGTAGGTACGCGCCCGCAAGTTGGGAATTGTAACACAAGTGTGCAATTTCGGCAATGAACTGGGGCCGCAGCCTTGGTTTGACAGGCACTAAGCCGCGTGCTACCATCCGCCGACCACTCGTGAGGAACCCGTTTGCCCATTGTTGCGCCTCCGCCCGACGCTCACGCCGGTCGTTGGTGGCTTGCCCCATGCGCGCACGCCAACGAGCTTTCAGATTCACCACAAAGACACAAAGACACGAAGCTACCAGCGATGGCTACGCAGTCTTTGTGCCTTTGTGGTGAGGCAAACCGCTAACGTCTCGTTGGCGCATGCGGCTTGCTAACACGGCTGAAGCCGCTCTTACGAACCGCGCAAACGGTCAACCTGCGAGGATCCATTGCCCCTTGCAACTTTGCAACTTTGCAACTTTGCGTGAGGTCGCTAAACGGTAAAGCTCGCTTGAGCCAAACCAAGTCAGGATTTGATGGCCCCACTGCTGACCGTAAAAAATCTCGAAACCCATTTTCACACCCAAGACGGGGTGGTGAAGGCGGTCAATCGTGTCTCATTCCACGTTGACCGTGGCGAAACCCTGGGCATTGTCGGTGAGTCGGGTTGTGGCAAGAGCGTCGCTTCGCTCTCGGTGATGCGTCTGATTCCTACGCCCCCCGGCCAAATCGTGGGCGGCCAGATTTGCTTTGATGGCGAAGATTTGCGCCAACTAAGTGCGTCGGCGATGCGCCAGATCCGGGGCAACCGGATGGCGATGATCTTTCAAGACCCCATGACCGCCCTCAATCCGGTACTCACCGTTGGGCGGCAGATCACCGAGGTGCTGGAGCTTCATCTCAAGTTGGCGAAGCGTGAAGCTACGCGCCGCGCCGCCGAACTCCTTACGCTGGTCGGCATTGCAAGCGCACCCCAACGGCTCGCCCATTATCCCCACCAGTTCTCCGGCGGCATGCGCCAGCGTGTGATGATCGCAATGGCGCTCGCGTGCAACCCCGAGCTGCTCATTGCCGATGAACCGACCACGGCCCTTGATGTCACCATCCAGGCCCAAATCCTCGAACTGATCAACCGCTTGAAGGCAGAACTCAACACTGCCGTGATCATGATCACCCACGATCTTGGCGTGATCGCCGGGATGGCCGACCGGGTCTTGGTGATGTATGCGGGCAAAGTGGTTGAAGAAGGCCCCACGGACGAGCTTTTCGCCAACCCACGGATGCCCTACACCATCGGTCTCCTGCGCTCGCTCCCACGCCTCGATGCAGCGCGTGGGCGCAAGCTCACCCCCATCCGTGGGTCGCCGCCCAATCTGATTGATCTGCCCCCAGGCTGCCCCTTCAGCCCCCGTTGCGACTACGTGCAAGCACGCTGTCTGACCGAAGAACCCGCGTTGCGGTCTGTCGCCACGAACCACCACGCTGCCTGTCTGTTTGAGATTACCCTGGCGACGCCGATTGTAGATTGTAGATTGTAGATTTTCTTACTGTTCGCTTATTTTGGAGGGTAGTTCCGACAATTGTTTTTCGGCAATAGAGCAAAAGTAACGCTGTGAGGCGTCTTGTCATGCTGAGTACTAAATGGCCCGTCGGCCAGTGGTGCCGGGAGAAACGTCCTCGCCTGTCACCCTGAGCAAAGCGAGGGTTCCGGTCGGGATTCTTCGCTTCGCTCAGCATGACAAGACACCTCACCGCGTTCCTTCTGCGGTAGTGCCTAAAATCTAAAATCTAGAAGAGGCTCTGTGACCGACCGCCTCACCCATGTGCGCGCCGCCCTAACTGAGCGTGACTTGCCCGCCCTCTTGGTAAGCTCACCCGCCAATCGGCGCTACCTCAGTGGCTTCACCGGCAGCTACGGCTGGCTCTTAGTGACGCCCACCGCTGCCTTGCTCTTTACCGACAGCCGCTACACCCTGCGCGCCGCCCGCGAGGCGCCCGCCTGCACCGTGCGCCAAGTCACCAACCCAGAGCGGCCCTTCCCTACGCTGCTCGCGGAAGCTGCGACTGCGCTGGGTCTCGCTCGCATCGCCTGTGAGGCGACGCACCTCACCGTAGCCGAGCATCACAGCCTCAGCGAAGCGCTCGGCGCGACCTGCACGCTCGTACCCGTGGCTGATTTAGTCGAGCCGTTGCGTGCATTGAAGGATGTTGCCGAGTTGGCGCTGCTGCGGCGAGCCGTCGCCATCACCGATGCGGCCTTTACCGCCGTCAGTGAACGCCTGACGCCCACGACCACCGAACGGCAAGCCGCTTGGATGTTTGAACTTGCCTTGCGCCTCGGCGGGGCCGACGAACTCGCGTTCCCCATCATCGTCGCCGCTGGCCCCAACGCGGCCCAACCCCATGCGCTCCCCAGTGATGAGCCGTTGGGCCGTGGGCGTCCGATCATCATTGATCTGGGTGCGCGCCTCGGCGGCTACCATGCCGACCTGAGCCGCACCATTGTCCTTGGCACGCCTGATGCCCGTTTTTGGACGATCTACAAGCTTGTCGCTGCCGCCCAGCGCTGCGCTATCGCCGGTCTGCGCCCCGGCCTACGCACCCACGAGGCCGATGCGCTCGCCCGCGATCACTTCGTCGCCGCAGGCTACGGCGCGCACTTCAGCCACGGGCTCGGCCACGGGGTTGGGCTTGCCATCCACGAAGAGCCAGCGCTGCGGCGCACTTCCGCCGACACCAGCAAGCCATTGCGCCCCGGCATGGTCACGAGCGTCGAACCCGGCCTGTACCTAGAAGGCTGGGGCGGCGTGCGGATCGAGGATCTCGTCCTGATCACTGAAACTGGCTGCGAGGTACTTTCACGCGCACCCAAGCTTGCGGCCGACTAAGACCAGGTTTCAGGTGCCGGGTTTCGGCTTTCAGGTCGAGCGCATCAGGAAGCCGTGCGCCATTTGTAGCGCGGGCTTCCATCTGACCCCTGACCCCTGACCCCTGACCCCTGACCCCTGACCCCTGACCCCTGACCCCTTGCGTTAGTGCTTCGGTCGCACCACAAGCACCGGCACCGGTGCAGCCTGCACGACCTTCTGGGTCACGCTGCCAAAGACCCAACGGCTAATGCCACTGCGCCCGTGGGTGGCGATGGCGATCAAATCGGCGTGCTGACTATCGGCGTAATCGAGAATGGCCTCGGCGGCGGGCATCGCGCTCACCTCGACCTGCACATTGTAGCCCTCGGTGCGAAACTGCACCGCGACCCGCTCAAGATACTCGTGGGCCTCGCCCTCCAGCGTCTCGAGCGCGTCAGCCGCTGTCGTGGCAAGCATCCCACTGTAGTCAACGCTCGTGGTAAAGATGGGCGGCACCGCCCGTAACAGGGTGATCTTCGTCGTACCTTCGTTAGCGGCCAAGGCATGCACATGAGGTAGCACTTGCTCGGCCAAATCCGAACCGTCGAGCGGAACGAGAATGTGACGGTACATACAGAATCTCCTTGCCGCAACCTTGGCGTGACCGCGAAAAGGGCAACGCTAGGCCGTCCAGCGAACCCCACTCCGTAGCACCTCGACCAGTTTCCCTTCGCGGTCAAGCAGCAGCCGCAGCGAGTGGCGCAGGTCACAATCAAGGATGGGGCATGGCGTAACATCCTCGACGCTGTAAGGACAGGGGCCGTCGCGTTCACAAGCCCCAACGTACACCGCGTAGCGTGGTGCCCCAGGCGGGCCATCGAGCATACGCAGGTGGATCAGCTCGTCGTGAAGTTCCGCGTCGAGGTGCTTCAGGTGTTCACGGGCTACCTTGAGCATCGGGTGCGGGGGGCGTTTCGGGCGAGCCATAACCATGCCTTTCAGGCCAAAGGGCATTTGCGGAACTTGTGATGTCTTGCTCAGAATACCAGTCCCCTCACTGCTCTAGCGAAAACTGATCGCAACGCTCTGTTAAAACTGTTCAACAACGGGGGGCAGATTTCAGGTTTTAGGGGTCAGGGGGAACGCATTAGGGGGCCATGCGCTCGCCAAGCCTGTAAAGCAACCATGAACCTTGTCCAAGCGGTCACGCTAACCCAAGGTCAATCTGACTAAACATCTGCCGACAGTTCCGCGATCCGTTCAGCCAGGGCGTGCAAAATGGCGTGATCTTGCTCACGCAGGCCAAGTTCGGCAGCGGCACGAGCGGCGGCGGCGATCAGAGGGGTGGGTACTGCCAGCGCATGCGGACGGGGGGGCTGGTGGATGGGGGCGGATGGGGGCGCGGCGGGCTGAGGGCTTGCAACTGACCAAAGCGGTTCGGCGTGGAAGCGAACGAGCGTGCGCCATCCGTACATGCGGGCGAGAAAACGGGCGTAGCCTAGCGCCGCCCCGGCAAGGGTGTGTTCGGCAGCGACGAAAGCTTTGGCCTGCGCACCGAGCGCGGCGGCGAGGGCGGGTTGGCGCAACAATAGGCGACAGTAAGCCAAAATCTGCTCGCCCTCGGCGGGGCCGGGGTCTACCTGGGCGGCGGTTCCTGGCGGCAGTTCGGCAAACGCACCCACGGCGCTGACCAAGGTGGGTCGCCCCGCACCCAACAGCCGCAACAGGCTGGCGCTCGTCTCACCGCCTGTCGGGAAGCGCAGATTGAGACAGAGATCCGCTGCTGCCACGTAGTCATCAAACTGAGTGCGAGGCACATAGCCAGTGATTGTCACGGCGTCGCCCAAGCGGGCGCGGGCGATTAGGCCCGCCAAGTCGTAGTTGGGCGAAACGCTGCCCACCAAGAGGTAGCGAGCGTCAAGCCCCTCGGCGCGCAGGGCGGCTACAGCGCGCAAAGCGGGCTCGACGCGCTTCCAGGCGTTGAGATGGCCGAAACTAGCGAGAACCGAGACGGTGGGCGGCAAGCCCAGGCGGGCGCGGGCGGCGGCGCGGTCGGTGGTGGTCGGCGGGGGTACGCCCATTGGCACCACGGCGACGGGCATGGTGGGTTGGAGCGTGGCGACTTGGTTTTGGACAAACTGGCTATGGACAAGCAGACCCCGCGCTGCTGCTAGTACCGGTTCGCAGCATGGGAAGGCGAAAGCGGCATCGGTGAAGCGCGAGCGGATCATCAACTGGGCCATGTGCGCCCCCGCCTCACCATAACGCTCGCCCATAGCGCGCACATACTGCTGGATGTCGTGGCGCACATTGGCCGCGTACCAGAGCATAAAGTGGTGCAACACAAAGTCGTGCAGCACCACCACGCCGGGCCACCGCTGCGCCTGACGCCAAATCCCGGCGTGGGCGGGGCTGTTGCCCATGTGGTAAACCAGTGCCGTGTCGGGGTGGCGGCGCAATTCGCGTTCGAGGCGGCGGAGTGGCAGCACCTCTAGGTGTGCCTCAAGCTGTGGGTTCGTCGGCTTTAGACCGTCCTCAATGAACAACGTGAGGGTGGCGTATTGCCCCAGGTAGGGCAACAGTTCCTCGCTGTAGTCGGCGATACCTGATGGGGCCGGGTTGACCGGGGAGCAGTAGGCGATGCGGGGGGGCTTCATGGCGTCGCCATTCTAGCACTGGATCTCAGATTTTAGATTTTGGATTGCCGTGCGTACCTACCGCAAACCGTCGGACTTCAGCCCGTGCAGTTAAATCGTGCATCACCAAACGGTTTGGGTTTGCTATCTTGGGGCACGCAAGTTTTCCTGATGCACTCGACCTGGAACCTGAAACACAGCACCTGAAACCTTGTCTAGCGCCTACAAGCCGCGTACGGCAACGGGGCCAAAGCCGATGAAGTCGGCGGCGGTGAGTTGGTAGTTGATGCCAGCGATGGTGCGGTTGACCGCGTTGTCGTGGTCTTGCCTACGGTGAAGGTGGCCGTAGAGACAGGCGCGAACGTTGGGGAAGGCGGCTAGGCGGCGGACAAATTCGGTCGGCTGTTGGTTGAAAAAAGGCGGGTAGTGAAGTAGCACCACGATGGGCTTGGTGGTGCCAGCCAGTTGGTTCGCGTGGGCCAAGGCACGATCAAGCATGCCTAGCTCGCGCTGGTAAATGGGGGCATCAGTCGCCGGTGCGTAGCCAGGGGTTTCGGGGGTCATCCAGCCACGAGTGCCACAGACGACCGCCGCCCCGAGGTCGCAAGCATCAGCCCCGAGCAGGGTGAGGCTCGGGGGCAAGTGCGGACGCAGGCGGTTGACGCTCCGGGGACACCAGTAGTCGTGGTTGCCGCGAATGAGCACCTTGCGACCAGGCAGGGCATCAAGCCAGCGTAAATCCACCAGCGCGTCGGGCAGCTTCAAAGCCCACGAAATGTCGCCAGCGATGAGCACCCAATCGTCCGCCGCCACGCGGGCGTGCCACGCAGCGGCGATGCGTTCCGGGTGATCCTTCCAATGAGGGCCGAAGATGTCCATCGGCTTGGGGTGCGCGTGGGAAAGATGAAGGTCGGCGATGGTCCAGAGCATGGTTTGACCCTTCTGGCGGGGGCTTGCGGGACGGTGGATTAGGCCGACTCGTTGCCAAGCAGTCGCCAGCCACCGGGGAGGGCCAGGGCCGCCAGGGTAAGCTTCACCACGCTGCCCGGCAGGAAGGGCAGTACCGCTGCGCCAAGCAACGCTCCCACGTCGGCGTGGCCGCTCAACAGGGTCGTGGCCGCCACCAGCCAAGCGAAGCCCAGGGCCAGAATGATCAGTTCGCCCACCAACATCGCCGGGAGGGCCGTAGCGACGCGCCGATCCCAGCCCCGGTGCGCCAAGCGCCCAACCACGGCGGCGGCGAGCGGGAAGGCCAACAGGTAGCCCGCCGTCGGGCCGAGAATCACCGGGAGCCCAGGGATGCGCGACGGGCTCCAGGCACTACCGCCGAGGGCGAAGACCGGCAGGCCGAGCAGACCTTCAGCCAGATAAGCCAGCAGCGTCAGCGCGCCCAGACGCGGCCCGTAGAGCGCACCGAGGAGGATGACGCCCAGGGTTTGGCCGGTGATAGGCACAGGGGAGAAAGGCAGGGGCACACTGATGCGGGCGAGCATGGTCATGAAGAGGGTGCCGGCCATGATGAGCAGGCCATCGCGAACATAAGGGGTGGCGAACGGGCCACGGGCGGGGATGAGGCGGTCGGCCAGAGTGCGGGCGGGCGCAAGTCCAGGGGTCATTGAGGCGCTCCTTTGCTGCTGCGAGCTGATCTGAGGCTCCGATTGTAACATGCCCCGGCCCGCCTGTCGGCGTAGGGCAAGGTTTCAGGTGTTGGGGTTTAGTTTTCAGGTCGAACGCATCTGAACGCTCTGCACGGGCTGAAACGGTAAAGCCCTTACGAATCGTGTTTAAGGTGCGTTTCAAACCAGTTTGATAGTTTGGGCCTCGTGCCGCTAGGGTGAGTACGGTGGGTGAGGCAGTGTCCTCGCTGGCTGCGACAAGCTCAGCCAGCGAACACGCTGCTGGCGAACACGCTGCTGGCGAACACGCTGCTGGCGAACACGCTGCTGGCGAACACGCTGCTGGCGAACACGCTGCTGGCGAACACGCTGCCTGAGCTTGTCGAAGGCAGC